>NZ_JANSHO010000070.1:0-58566 GCF_047502635.1 Synechococcus sp. RC10B2 | reverse complement strand
ATCCTCCAGCCCGCCAAGCTGCGCTGTGGCGGGAGTACCCCAGAGGTTCTGATGGCAGCTTTTTCCGACCAGCTCGGAGAGAGCGGAGGGGATCCCTTAGAAGTGGAAAAAGCTGTATTCGTCGACTAGGGAGCTGATGAGGGAGCAAGAGCTACTGGAACGACTGCCCTTGGCGCAGCGTCTGGCGGAGTTGAGGGCCCGCATTCAAGAGATCCCGCTGCACAGGGTGCAGTTGGAGGGATTAAATCTGGCGGGAGCAGAGTCCTGCTGGGCCGCCTATCGGGAGCTGGGGCAAGGCGAGATGCCGCTGCTGTTTTTGCACGGCTTCATGGCCACTCACGCCAATTGGTGGCCGCTGATGCAAGGGTTGGGCGACCGATACCGCTGCATCGCCCTGGATTTGCTGGGGTTTGGTCAGTCCAGCCAACCGGCTCTGCGCTACGACATCGCCGTGGAGGTAGAGTTTGTGCGCGGGTTTGTCGAGGCGCTGCGCCTGCCTGAGCCGGTGTTGGTGGGCCACTCTTTTGGCGGCTGGGTGGCGGCGGCCTACGCCATTCGTTACCCCCTGCGGGGGTTGGTCTTACTGGCGCCTGCCGGGATCCGCGACGACAGCTTTGTCAAACGCTACCGGCACATGCGGCTTTTGCTCCGGGAAGGCGCGTGGGTTGATAGGCTGCTGCGAGCCGCCATCCCCCTGGCCCGTTGGGGACGTTGGGAGGAGCGACTGGCTTGGCTGCTGTGGCTGCGGGGATCCCTGCGCCAACAGCCGGTGGCCCGCCAATTTCTCCGCCAGCGCCTGCGCCCCCAAGCTGCCGTCGATACGGTCGAACGTCAGCTTCATGCCATTCAGGTTCCCACCCTAGTAGTTGCCGCTGAGCGGGACGACACCATTCCCCTCTGGCATTGCCAAGCCTATGCGGAGGGGATCCCTGGAGCCCAGCTCAAGATCCTGCCCGGTGCTGGACACGCCATCCCCGCCCTGCATGCGGAGCAGGTGCTGCCCTTGATTCGAGAGTTTCTGGAGAGCTTGAGCCCAAAGCTGGACTAAGGGACGCCGACTCCTCCCTTTAGGCAAGGTGGCTTTCCCGGATTTAGACTAAGAAACCGCCCTCATGCCGAGCTTCTTAGGCCGGCAGACAGAGAACCCCCTCGGCATTTCGGCTGCCTCGGCCCCCCCGCCAAAGGGAGAGGGGAGCGGCAGGCAGCATACAGTTTTGCTACATCTTGCCATAGGCAGCGAGCTATAGACTTGGAGGGAGGTAGGCTGGCAGCGCGGCCGCTTTTTCCGGCAGATCCCTGGGAGGGCAGGAAGGGGAGTGGCGAAGATACCCATCTGGCTGCGGGGAGTGAGCTATGCCATCTATGGCTTTCTCTACCTGCCGATTTTGCTCATTGCTGTCTATTCCTTTAACCGCGCCCGCTTCGGGTTGGTGTGGACAGGCTTTACCTTCGATTGGTACTGGGCTCTCTTTCGCAATGCTGCGATCTGGCAGGCCACGCAAAATACCCTTGTCTTGGCTGGAGTCAGCACCCTGGTGAGCACGCTGCTGGGATCCCTTTTGGGCTATGGGCTGTACCGCTACCGCTTCCCCGGCCAGAAGGCTGTGCAGGGACTGCTGCTGTTGCCGGTGGTCGTCCCCGACATTGTGATGGCCATTACCCTGCTGTTGTTTTACCAGTTGGTGCGCGCCTACACCGGCTGGTTTGAGCTGGGCCTGGGGACGATGGTGATTGCCCACATCACCTTTCAGATTGCCTTTGTGGCCATCGTGGTGCGCAGCCGCCTGCAGCTTTTGGATCCGGCTTTGGAGGAAGCCGCCTACGACCTCTACGCCAACACCTGGCAGAAGCTGCGCTACGTCACACTGCCGCTGGCCATGCCAGGGATCCTGGCCGCGGCGCTGCTGGCCTTTACCCTCTCCATCGACGATTTTGTGATCTCCTTTTTCACCAGCGGGCCCGAAAGCCAGACCCTGCCCATTTTGATCTACAGCACGGCGCGGCGAGGGGTGACGCCGGAGATCAACGCCCTCTCCACCGTGATCGTCGCGATAACCTTGGTTGCCGTGATGGGCTTTCCCCTGCTCAGCCGCTCCTCTAGGGAGAGGGGCCGGGGGTGAGGGATCAAGTATTGAAATAGCGGGCCGCCGGGTGGTAGGCGACGATGGCGGTGGTGGACTGCTCAGGATCCAACTGGTCGCTTTCGTCCATCCTCAGGCCGATGCGCTCCGTCTGGAGCAGCTCCAACAAAACTCGCTGATCGGCGATGTTGGGGCAGGCGGGATAGCCGAAGCTGTAGCGGGAGCCGCGGTAGCCCTGGTGCAGGATCTGGCGGATGTCGGGGCTGTCCTCGCCGCCAAAGCCCAGCTCCCGCCGGATGCGGGCATGGCACCACTCCGCCAAGGCCTCTGCCAGGGTGACGGCCAGGCCGTGGAAATAGAGATAGTCGGTGTACTGGCCCTCGGCAAAGAGGTGCTGGGCGTAGGCCGTGGCCTCTGGCCCCACTGTAACTGCCTGCATGGGGAAGACGTCCACCAGGCCGGTGGAGCGGTCGGCGAAGAAGTCGGCAATGCAGAGGCGCTGGCCGCTCTTCTGGCGGGGGAAGGTGAAGCGGGCCAGCTCCCGCACCTGGGGAGAAAGCCGAGGGCGATCGACGGTGGGCAATTGCAAATAGGTGGTGGAGCCGGGCTCTAGAGCAAACAGCTCGGGGAAGCTGGCCGGGTCGAAGAGGATCACCGTATTCCCTTCCGCCTGCGCCGGGAAGTAGCCATAAACCACCTGCGGGCGCAGCAAGTCTTCGGTAACAATCCGCTCCTTCCAGCGCTCGATCACCGGCTCCACCTGGGTGGCGAGAAACTGGGCAAACTCCTCCGCCGACTGGTCGCGCGGCTTGCGGATCTGCCACTGGCCGGCCACCAGGGCCTGCTTGTCGATGTAGAAGAAGACCTCCGGCCAGGGGATCTGATCCGGCTCGAGAACTTGGGATCCCCAGAAGGGGGGGATGGGCCGCTCGGTATCGAGGGTAACCGCCTCGGAACGACGGGTGTCTGCCCCGCCGTCGCCAGCCGAGACAGCAGGGGCAGGAGCGGCGCCCACGGTCACCTCTGGAGCCGGCAAGGTGGGATCCCTTTCCTCCACGGCTGCCGCAGCTCTCCTCTGGCGGTTGTCAGAGCGGGATCCCAGCTCGAAGTTATCCAGAAAACCCAGCCGGTCATCCCAGCGCCCGGCCGCCTTGGCCTGCATCAGCCGATCCATAAAGTGCAGGTCGGCAAAGGCGTCGCGGCCGTAGATGACTTGGCCCTTGTAGGTCTGGCGGCAGTCTTCTTCCACAAAGCGGCGGGTGAGGGCCGCCCCTCCCAAGATCACCGGCACGGTAATGCCCCGCTCGTTAAACACCTCCAGATTCTCTTTCATAAAGGCGGTGGATTTCACCAACAGGCCGCTCATGGCAATGCAGTCGGGCTTGTACTTTTCGTAGGCCTCGATGATGTTTTCCACCGGCTGCTTGATGCCCAAATTGATGACCTTGTAGCCGTTGTTGGTGAGGATGATGTCCACCAGGTTTTTGCCGATGTCGTGGACATCCCCCTTGACGGTGGCGATCAAGAAGGTGCCTTTGCACACCTCCCCGCCTACTTTTTCCATGAAGGGCTCCAGGTATTTCACCGCCGCCTTCATGGTTTCTGCCGACTGCAGCACAAACGGCAGTTGCATTTTGCCGGCGCCAAAAAGCTCCCCCACCTCCTTCATGCCGTCTAGCAAAAAGGTGTTGATGATCTCCAGGGGGGGGTATTTCTGCAGCGCCTCTGCCAGGGTCTCCTCCAGGCCGATGCGCTCGCCGTCGATGATGTGCCGCCGCAGCCGCTCCTCCAAGGGCAGTTTGGCCAGGGATCCGGTCGCCCGCAGCTCCTGCCCGGAAACCCCCGCAAACAGCTCCGTCAGCCGCGCCAGGGGATCGTAGGTGCAGATGCCCTCAGCGTTGAACTGGCGCCGATCCCAGATCAGATCCCGGCACACCTGCTGCTGTTCTTCCGGGATCTTGCTCAGGGGCAGGATCTTGGCGGCGCTGACGATGGCGGCATCCAGGCCGGCCTGGCGGCACTCGTGCAAAAACACCGAGTTCAAGACCACGCGGGCTGCCGGCGAGAGCCCAAAGGAGATGTTGGAGATGCCCAAGAGAATGTGGGCCTCAGGAAAAGCCTGGCGGATGCGGCGGATGGCCTCCAGGGTAGCCGCCCCGTTGGCCCGGTCTTCCTCGATGCCGGTGGAGATGGGCAAAGCCAGCGGGTCAAAGAAAATCTCGTAGGGCGGGATCCCGTACTCAACGGCCTGGCGATAGGCCCGCTCGGCAATCTGGAACTTCTTCTCGGCGGTGCGGGCCATGCCCTCCTCGTCGATGGTGCCGATGACCACCCCCGCGCCGTAGGTCTTGGCCAGCTCCAGCACCTTGAAGAAGCGCTCTTCCCCATCCTCGTAGTTGGTGGAGTTGAGCAGGCACTTGCCCCCGGCCACCTTGAGGCCGGCCTCCATCTTCTGCCAGTCGGTGGAATCCAGCATCAGGGGAATGGGTATCTGGGTCACCAGCCGCGAGACCAGCTCCCGCATATCCCGCACCCCGTCCCGGCCCACATAGTCCACGTTGACATCCAAGATGTGGGATCCCTCCCGCACCTGCTCCCGCGCCAGGGCCACCAGGCCGTCCCAATCTTCGGCATTCAGCAGCTCCCGCATCTTCTTGGAGCCGCTGGCGTTGAGCCGCTCGCCGATGATCAAAAAAGAGTTCTCCTGCAGGTAGGGCTGAGGGGCATAGATGGAAGCGGCAGCCTGGATGCGCTCGACGGAGCGGCGTTTGGGCCGCAGCCCCCGCACAGCCTCCACCAAAGCGGCGATGTGATCCGGGCGGGTGCCGCAGCAGCCCCCCACCACCGCCACCCCCAGATCCCGCACAAAGTGCTCCAGGTGGAAGCGCAACTGCTCCGGCGTGAGCTTGTAGTGGGCCTTGCCGCCGATGTTTTCCGGCAGGCCGGCGTTGGGGATGCAGGAGATGGGAAAGGGAGAATGGCGGGAGAGGTAGCGGATGTGCTCAGCCATCTTGTCCGGCCCGGTGGCGCAGTTGAGGCCCAGCACATCGATGGGGTAGGGCTCCAGGATGGCCAGCGCCGCCCCGATCTCCGTGCCCACCAGCATCGTCCCCTGCACCTCAAAGGTCAGAGACACCACCAGCGGCAGGCGGATCCCGCGCCGGGCAAACTCCTGCTGCACGGCCACCAGCGCCGCCTTGGTCTGCAGGATATCTTGACAGGTCTCGATGATGAGGAGATCCACCCCCCCGTCGATCAGGCCCCGCACCTGCTCGGCGTAGCTGGCCCGCATCTCGTCAAAACCGATGTGCCCTAGGGTGGGCAGCTTGGTGGTGGGGCCGATGGAGCCGGCCACAAAGCGAGGCTTTTCCGGCGTCGAAAACTCCGCCGCCAGCCGCTTGGCCAGGCGCGCTGCCGCCACGTTCAGCTCGTAGGCTTTTTCCGCGATCCCGTACTCGGCCAAGACGATCGAGGTGGCGCCAAAAGTATCGGTCTCGATGACATCGGCCCCCACCTCCAGAAAGCCCCGGTGTACCCGCTCCACCGCCTCCGGCTTGCTCAGCACCAGGATCTCGTTGCAGCCTTCTAGCTCCGGCCCGCCAAAATCCGCTGCCGTCAGGTTCTGGGCTTGCAGAGAGGATCCCATTGCCCCGTCGAAGACGATCACACGTTCCTGGAGATGCTGCAGGAAGGGATGGGTCATAGGCGGTGCGGCGCTGGCAGGGATCCTTTCCTTTTAAGGTAGTCTGATTTAAGGTAGCATTGAGCCACTTCCCCGGACTAGGCCAACCCAGGGATCCCCTAGACCAGGATCTCAGAGCCGGGACGGGGTGGGGTGAAGTTAAGATTTTCTTCGTCTGCCCCGTTGCTGTTTCCCCAAGGGCGGGCTAATTTAGGGAAGACATTTTGGTGTGAACGGCTACAGTTGCCTGCAGGGATCTTCCTCAAGGTCGCTTGCTGGCGGCTGCAATGCGCTCTTCTCCTTATAGGTTGGGGTGATTGAGGTGCTGAATATCCTGCCCTCTCAGTAAGTGGCCTGGATTGTGCCAGGGGATAGGCAAAGCCAAAGACTTGCCTTTCGAGATCTCAGGAGGTTTTACCCATCAAAACGGGTTTTGCGCCAGTTCGGTTAAACCCTATGAGCGATATCTGCTTCGAGATTGGCCTGAGCGATCGGTTGCCTAGAAGCGGGCGAGCTTGCCCGGCGCAAGTGGGGTTTGGGTCTGCGGAACTTGACTCCCTCCATCTGGCGTCAGGGGCCGCAGCAAAGTTGGAACCTGCTTCCCTCATTTCAGGGCCTAGAACCCCTTAGTCTCCTCCAGTTGTCTGTGATTAAAGTTACGAGGAACTCAGCATGGCTCAAGCAAAGGAATTGGTGCAGTCTGGTCATACGGCTCTTCTCGAACCGGATCTGGAAAGTTCATCCTCCATCCCTCTGGATGCGGACAATGAGGTGGATCCCCTCGAGACGGAACTGGATGCCAGTGACACTGATGCTTTTGATGAGGATGATGAGGACGACGAAAAGTCCCTCGAGGAGGATGCCGATGCTGCTGCCGCCGCTGCCAAGGGCCGTTCCAAGCGCAAAGCGGCCAGCAAGAAAAAACCCTACACCGATGACTCCATCCGCGTCTATTTGCAGGAAATCGGGCGTATCCGCCTGTTGCGGGCAGATGAAGAAATTGAGCTAGCCCGCGAAATTGCCGACCTGCTGGAGCTAGAGCGGGCTCGCGAGGCCGTTTTCCAGCGTATGGGCCTCTGGTCCGACCCAGAGGAGGTACCGGAGACGCTGTGGGCAGAAGAAGTGAAGATGTCCCTGCCCGAATTCCGGCGGCGCTTGCATCGGGGGCGACGGGCCAAAGAAAAGATGGTGCAGTCCAATCTGCGGCTGGTGGTCTCCATTGCCAAGAAATACATGAACCGGGGCCTGTCGTTTCAGGATCTCATCCAAGAGGGATCCCTAGGTCTGATCCGGGCAGCGGAAAAGTTTGACCACGAGAAGGGCTACAAGTTTTCCACCTATGCCACTTGGTGGATTCGCCAGGCCATCACCCGCGCCATTGCCGACCAATCGCGCACCATTCGCCTGCCGGTTCACCTTTACGAGACCATCTCCCGCATCAAGAAGGTCACCAAGCAGCTTTCTCAGGAGCTGGGCCGCAGGCCGACCGAAGAGGAGATCGCCACCCGCATGGAGATTACCATCGAGAAGTTGCGCTTCATCGCCAAGTCGGCTCAGCTTCCCATCTCTCTGGAGACTCCCATCGGTAAAGAAGAGGATTCGCGGCTGGGCGACTTCATCGAGTCGGAAGGGGAAACCCCCGAGGAGCGGGTGGCCAAGGTTTTGCTCCGAGAGGATCTGGAAAGCGTGCTGGAAACTCTTACCCCCCGCGAGCGGGATGTGTTGAAGCTGCGCTACGGCCTAGACGATGGCCGCATGAAAACCCTGGAGGAGATCGGCCAGATCTTCAATGTGACCCGCGAGCGGATCCGGCAGATCGAGGCCAAGGCGCTGCGCAAGCTGCGCCACCCCAATCGCAACAGTGTGTTGAAAGAGTACATCCGCTAGGATCCGGTCTTAGGATGGACTCAGTTGCCGCTGCCAACCGACGTGTGGAGCCTCTTCAGCATGAACCCCAATGAGACGCCGGATCCCAACTTTCCTGAGAAGGCCGACATAGAGGCCAAGGATGTACCTCCGGCCCAGGTGGAGTACCACGTGGAGGAGTTTAAGATCAGCGGGGACGAGCTGTTGGCCAAAATTCGCGAGCTGATCGAGGAGGCCAATGTTCGCCGCATTCTGATCAAAAATGCCGAAGGGCAGACGCTGATCGAGATCCCTCTGGGCGTAGGCGTGGCGGCAGGGGTGTTGGGGGCGGCTCTGTTCCCGGTGTTGGCGGCTGTGGGAGCGATCGGGGCTCTGGTGGCCAAGCTGACCATTGTGGTGGAGCGAACCCTTCGGGATGATTCTTAGCTGATCAACGTTGTTTTGAGCGTCCTGAACAATTGCGGCGCTTCTGGGCAGCCCTGACCTTCTACACTGCCTTGCCTTTGGGGCGGGCGGGCGGGCTACAGTTTGAGGGCATTGCCGCCTGGCTGCCGGCGGTGGGCCTGCTGTTGGGCGGGATCCTCACCCTGGCGGCGCTTTTGCTGCAGATTTTCCCGCCGCCGGTGCGAGCAGCTTTGCTCGTGGCTCTGTGGGTGCTGTTAACCGGCGGGCTGCACCTGGATGGGGTGGCTGACACTGCCGATGGGTTGGCGGTCAACGTCCCCAAAAGCTTTGCCGACGCGGAACGGCCAGCCGTCAACGGGCTATCCCGCCGCCTGCAGGTGATGAGGGACAGCCACACCGGGGCCTATGGGGTGCTCGCCTTGGTGCTGGTGTTGCTGCTGAAATTTGCTGCCCTGAGCAGCCTGCAGGTCTGGCCTCTCTTGCTCTTGGTGCCGGCCTGGGGGCGCTGGGGCCAGTTGCTCGCCATTGTCCTATACCCCTATCTGCGCGACCAGGGATCCGCCCGCTTCCTCAAAGACTCCACTTCCCTGCCGGGATCCCTGTGGCCGGGCACGCTGCTGTTGCTGGCCATCAGCGGGGGGGTGGGCTGGGCCGGGCTCCTGGCTTGGCGGCCTTTGCTGCTTTGGACGCTGGGATCCGCCCTGGGAGCCCTGGCCGTGGGCTATTGGCTCTACCGCCAGTTGGGAGGGCACACAGGGGACACCTACGGAGCTACGGTGGAATGGTCGGAAGCGATAGCCTTGTTGTGGGGATCCCTGCTTGGCCCGTCCTAGCCCCCCTCTCCTTTTGGGATTGGGAGAGGGGCCGAGGGGGAGGGCCTCTAGACTAGGCCAACTTGCTCGGCCAAGCCCAATTGTTGGCGGGCCGTTTGGCAATCCTGCCGGATCTGCTGGATTAAGTCTGCCACACTGGGAAACCGCCGCTCTGGGCGGATAAAGCCTTGCAGCGCCACCTGCACCTCTTGCCCGTAGAGATCGCCTGTCCAATCCAGCAGATGCACCTCAACGGTGTGCTGCAGCCCGGCAAACGTGGGCCGATGGCCAATGTTCATCACCCCAGGCAGGGCTGCCGCCTCAGCAGGCACATTCACCCAAACGCTGTACACCCCGTCGCGGGGCAAAAACTTCTCCGGCGGCAGGCGCAGATTGGCGGTGGGAAAACCCAGCTCTCGGCCTCGCCGATCCCCTGGCACCACCTCTCCGATCAGCCGGTAGGGACGGCCCAAGAGCTCCGTTGCCGCCGCCACCTCCCCCGTAGCCAGGGCAGCGCGAATGCGAGAGCTGCTCACCCGCTCCCCCTTCAGTTGCGCCTCCGGGATCACCTCCACCGGAATGCAGCGCTCGGATCCCCAAGCCTGGAGAGTTTGGGCATTGCCCGAGCGACGGTGGCCAAAGCAGAAATCCCAGCCGACGCTGAGATGGCGAACGCGCAAGCCCTGTTCCAGTACTGTTTGGATAAACTCTTGGGGCGGCTGGCGGGCAAAGGCAGGAGTGAAGGGGAGCAACACCACCTGCTCAAAACCCATCTGCGCCAGCAAAGCCAGCTTTTCGGCAGGGGGAGTGAGCAACAGTTGCCTGCGCCCCGTCAATACTTCTTGGGGGTGAGGATGAAAGGTGAGAACCGTGCGCACCCCCTGCAGGGAGTCGCGAATGGGCTGCAGCACTTTCTGATGGCCCAGGTGCAAGCCATCGAAGTTCCCGATGGCAACGGCGGTGGGTCGCAAGGTTTGAGCCAGGTCAGAAGTTACGTGCACCGCTTGGGATCCCGAACAACAGCTGATTAACCACCGCCCGACAATCTCTACCAGAGGGGCCAAAGCAAAGCCATCAGCCCGCTCAGGCCGGCCACAGCCCACAAGCTACGTCGCAGGCGCTGCAACACAGGGTCGATTTGATAGTGGACGATCAGCCGATGCTGCGCCAGCTCCTCGTCCGATTTCGCGTAGATCGCCCCATCGTACCAGCCACTTTCTTCATAGGGGATCCGCGCCTGCACCAAGCGCCGCCGCACATAGGCCCATCCCAAGTAGAGGTGGAGCAACACCAGGCTGAGCAAGGCATTGGCCCCCAGCACAGACCCAGAGACGAAGTGGCCCCAATCCCCGGCAAAGCTGACCCAGACCAGCGGCGAAACCGCCAGCACGACCACCCCCCAAACAGCGAAGATTCGCTTGAGATAGGGGATCCACTCCAAAGCGGGCCAGGAAAAAGGAAAAGACTCCCTCAGCTCTGCATACTGCCGCAGCGGCTGTTGCTCAGCAGGAATGGGATGGGAGGGATCCACCATATGGCCTTAATGTATCTACACAAAATGATACTGGCAGGCCCAGCCCCCCGCCAAGCCCAGCCCAGCCGCAGTTCAACCGAGGAGAAGAGGAGTATCGTATTAGAGTGTGGTCGCATCTACCTCTCGTTCTACCATGAGCGTCCCAGGCGAACCTGCCGCCACCACCGCCCCCTATGTGATCCTGAGAGAGCCGGACGGCAGCCAGAGGAAGTACATTCTCGCCGGAGCGACCGCTTGGACGCTGGGCCGCGATGAAGACAACGCCATCGTCCTGACCGATCCCAGCGTTTCCCGCCAACATGCCCTGCTGCAATACCTGGACAACAACAGCATCTATCTCATCGATCTGGGCAGCCGCAACGGCTCGTTCGTCAACAATCGCCGCGTCAGCATTCCCACCCTGCTGCAAGATGGAGATCACCTCACCCTCGGACAATCCCAGCTCGAGTTCCACAGCGGATCCCTGGCCAGCCCAGAACCCAGTCCTGCGGCCAAACTGTCGGACACCCTGGTTTTGCAAACCCGCTGGCTGATCTCGGTGGCCGTGGTGGATGTGCGCGGCTACGGACAACTGACCCAGCAACTGGACGAGCGCCTCCTCTCCCAGGTGATGGGCGATTGGTTCCGGCGCGGCGGAGATATCATTCAGCAGTACGGCGGCACTGTCGATAAGTACATCGGCGACGCGATCATGGCCGTCTGGTTTCATGCGCCCCAGGCCAATGAGGATCCCTTACAAGCTGAACAAGTGGGGATCGAGCTCGACGTGAAGTCGGTTTTGCGGGCCATGGTGAAGCTGTTTCAGATGACCGAGCAACTGAACGGCGAGTTTCCGCTGCCTTCTCCCCTGCGCCTGGGGGCGGGCGTCAACACCGGCTCGGCCATTGTGCGGCAGGTGGGCAACAACACCCGCCAGGAATACACCGCCCTGGGCGATACGGTCAATTTGGCCTTTCGCATCGAGAGTGTTACCCGCACCCTCAACGCCGACTTGGCCATCAGCCACGACACCTATACCTGCTTGGCGCAACAACTGGGACAGGCAGCTACCTGCTTTGCGCAGCAGGCGGTTCAGCTCAAGGGATATACCCACCCGCACCAGGTGTACTACTGCGATGTGGGGGCTCTGCAGGCCGTTCTCGGCACCTAGACCCCGCATCCCGATAGCTGGGGACGGCTCGCCGGGCCATGGGATCCCGCTGTTCTTCCAGAACCTTCTGCCGCTCTGTCGGCCGATGGGAGGGCAAGGCCCTTTCGACCGCACAAGAGCCCGACTCCTGACTGGGGTGAATCGGTGGTGGCAGAGCTTGATCAGGGGGAAAACCTGCGCAAAAGCTGCGGATCCACCTCGCCCACATAGGTATTCAGCCCGATAGCCGTGGCGATCAAAGCCCCATCCACCTCCACCCGCCGGTACTGGGCGATGGCCTCTGCCAGGGGCACATCCACCACGCGCCGATTTTGCCAGGCCACCATGCGGTCGTATTTGCCCTGGGCGATCAAGTCCACAGCCGCCACCCCAAAAGCTGCCCCCAGCAGACGATCCAAAGGAGAAGGGGTGCCTCCCCGCTGCAGATGGCCCAAAACCATCACCCGCGTCTCGATGCCGGTGCGCAGCGCGATCTCGTTGCCGATGTAATAGCCAATACCGCCGTAGAGAGACTGCCCCAGGCTGTTGGTGTAGGTCACCGGCTCTCCCGACTCGGTGCGAACAGCCTCCGCCACCACCACAATGCTGAAATTGTTGCCCCGCTCTTTGCGGTCGAGGATTCTTTTGCAGACGTTTTCCAGCTTGTAGGGGATCTCCGGGATCAGGATCACATGCGCCCCCCCGGCGATGCCAGCGCTGAGGGCAATGTGACCGGCATCCCGCCCCATCACCTCCATGACCATGACGCGGCTGTGGCTGATGGCCGTGTAGGTGAGCTGATCCAGAGCCTGCACCGCCACGCTCAGAGCCGTATTGAATCCCACGGAATACTCGGTGGCGCCGACATCGTTGTCGATGGTCTTAGGGATCCCGACAAAGTTCCAATCCCCCTGCAAAGCTAGCTGCCGGAGAATGGCCAGGCTGCCATCTCCCCCCACCCCAATGAGCGCATCCAACCCCAGCCGGTGGTAACCCGTGATCACCTCTGCCGAGCGATCCACCAAGCTGCCATCGGGCATGGGATAGGCGAAGGGGTTGCCCCTGTTCACCGTACCCAGAATGGTGCCGCCATAGCGCAAAATGCCCGAAACCCGCTTCACGTCCAGCAGCTCCGCTTCCACCGGTCGCGCCATCAGACCTGCGGTCGCGTTTTTGATGCCGTAAACCTCCATGTCATAGTCGCGGGCCCGCCGCACCACCGCCCGGATGACGGCGTTGAGGCCGCCACAATCGCCACCGCTGGTGAGGATCCCAATTCGCTTCCGTTTCGGCATGGTGCTCTAGGATGAACAGTTTGAACAAAAAAATTAAGAACTTCTTCGCTCCGCAGTTTCGAGCCGACTAGACTCTACTCCTGCAAGTGGCTTACAGCGGGCCCTGGGCCCTAGCAAGCTGTAGCCATGGGGCGCTTGACCAACCGCAGAGAAGGGAAGGCGACGGCTGGATTGATTATGTCCAGCCCTTGGGACCAAGATGCCTAGCAGAGTTTGCAGTGGGCGAGCGGCTCCGCAGACAAGACCAATTGTTCAGCATCCTTCACAACAAAGAATTAAGAAATATTGCTTGGCAAAGCTAAGTTTGGAGCAGTTTCCGCTATCTCTGAGGATAGATCTTGTAGGCAAGACTTGGGGGGAACAACTTGCCAAAAAACCAAAATTATTTGTTAAGCAACTTTGATCAAAACCCATTCAGGCCAATAAGGGTAGAGATGATGGAGATATAAGGATCGGGTCTGAGTTGGGAGAAGCATTATGACTCAAACCATTGCCCAATGTGGGCTGCGGGGGGCCTCAGAGCTGCTCAGCCGTTACCGGCAAGGAGAGCGTCACTTTCCCCAATCTTGTCTGGAGTACGCCTTCTTGCGGGGGGTCGATCTGCGCCGGGCCGACCTGCGCGGGTCTGACTTGCATGGGGCCAACCTGCGCTATGCCAACCTGCGCGGCAGCAATCTGGCCAATGCCGACTTGCGCTGTGCCGATCTGCGCTATGCCGACCTGGAGGGAGCCTGTTTGGAGGGAGCCAATTTAAGCGGAGCCCAGTACAACCACAACACCTGCTTCCCCGCCGGTTTCGATCCGGTAACGGCAGGGATGCAACGGTTCGAGTTTTAGTCAAGCTTTCAATCAAGGCGGGTGCTGCCTTGCAGCCGCAGCAAGCTCTCTAAAAAAATCGGGATCCCCAGGCGGGGATCCCAGGCTGTTTATCGGGTTAGCTAGGGCTGCGTCCGGAAGCTCTTCACCTCCAAGACCGGCCCCACCTGAGCCACCGTCACCATATCTTCTTTGAGCTGTCCCTGGATGGTGACTTCCAACCCCTCTTGTAAGAGCTCTTTGGGGGCGCGGAAGAGGGCGTAGTGCTGGCCGGAAGGGAGCGTCAGCACCCACACCCCCCCTTCGATATCCAGGAACTCGATGGTACCGCTGTATTCTTGCATCACTTCCTCAGCGCTAAACCGGTGCTGCTGGGCTGGGAATCCAGGATGGCTTGCGCCCCCAAATAGGCCAGGCCCAGGCAGAGCAAACCATTGAGAAGCAAGAAGGAGCGCCCCAGCCAAGCAGAGGATCCAAGCCATAGTACCCCCTCATAGAACAGGGATCCAGCTAGAAGCAGATGGGAGGCCATGCCGATGGAGAGGCCGACAACCGCCCAACGCCAGCGCCGATGTCCCAGGAGCAGCACCATCAACAGCCCTGGGATCAACACGCTGGCAAACAAGGGGTTCAAGGCATTGGTCTGGGCTAAGGCCGTGCCCAGCTCCGGCAGGGAGCTCCCCGCCAATTGGAAGGGCCAGCGAGGGGCACCCACAATGGCCAGGCCCTGCAGCGGGAAGAGGCCGGCGCTGCCCAGCAGGATCCCTCCCAGGAGGGGCGCCGTTGCCAGCATGGGCTTGGGAGCCAGCCACCAGCGGATCAGCACCAGGATGATGTAGCCGCCCACCACCATCAGCAGCTTGGGCACCAGGGCAATCGGGCCGCCGTCAAACCAGAAGCGAGGGTTGAGGTAGCCGTTGTTGTTCAGGTATTGCAGGAAGTCCTTCAGCCACAGCAGCAGGGGGTTCTCCTCTTGCTGACCGGTGGCCCTGGCCAGCGCCTTGGCAGCATCCAGACGACCGGCGCCGTAGAAGTTCTGCTTGTCGCCGGGCACCGGGGTGGCCGACATCTTCAGCACCTCTTCCACCTTGTCCGGATCTTTGATGCCCTGAGCCTGGATCAGCGCTGCTACGCCGGCCACGTGGGGAGTGGCCATGCTGGTGCCTTGGAAGTAGGCAAAGACCGGCTCGTTGGGGTTGCGTCGGTTGATGGTCTGCTGCAGAATGCCGTGCTCAGGATGCTCGGGAGTCTTGGCCCCGCCGGGAGCGGCGATATCTACCCCAACCCCATAGTTGGAGTAGGGGGCTTTGCTGCCATCGGGCCCGGTGGCCGAGACGGCGATGACATGCGGGTAGCGGGCCGGGTAGCTCACCTGGCTTGAGTTTTCGTTGCCGGCGGCGGCGATGATCGTCACCCCTTTGCTGTGGGCATAGGCTACGGCCTCCTCCATCAGTCGGGCCGAAGCGCGGCTACCCAGGCTGAGGTTGATGATCGTGGCGCCGTGGTCGGCAGCATAGCGGATCCCTTCCACCACGTCTGACAGGGATCCAAAACCATTGGCATCCAGCACCCGCACCGGCATGATCTTGGCCTTGAAGGCAACCCCGGCCACGCCTAGGGTGTTGTTGGTGGATTGGGCGATGGTGCCGGCCACATGAGTGCCATGGCCGTTGAGGTCGGTGGGATCCTCATCGTCGTCCACGAAGTCGTAGCCCTGCACAAATTGCGTTTGGGCCAGATCCGGCACCCGCGTCACCCCGGTGTCCACCACGGCTACCGTCACCCCTTCTCCCTGGGAAATGTCCCAGGCTTCCGGCATGCGGATGGCTCGCAGGTTCCATTGCTGGGGATAGAGGGGATCGTCGGGCACAAAAGCCGCCTGAAATTGGTAATTGGGGTGGGCATACTCGACCAGGGCTTCCCGCGAGAGCCGTTTGATGAGCCGCCGTGTGGCTCCTGGATGTTCCGCATCCACATCGAACAGGTAGATAGCCTCCTGGCGGGCAAAAGCGCTGTTGCTGCTGGGTCGCAGCGGCAAATTGTAGGCTTTGGCAAGAGCAGCGATCTCAGTGGGAGTGGCCGTGTTGACAAAGTTGACCACGATGCTGTCGTAGGGGGTGGATCCCTTGCCGCAGGCCGTCAGCAGCAGTGCCATCAGGCCAGCGCAGCAGAGACCCAACCAGCGTCTGAAGTTCATCATGCACGCCCTCGAGATCCAAAATTGTTGCCACCAGTATGCCCTCTGGATGGGCAATTGACCAGAAAATCAGCACGCTGCGTCACGAGCCTGTTCCTGTTGCCAACTTTTTCGGGGGCCACTCAGAAAACCCAGAAAAAGGGATCCCTCTGGCCAAACGATTTGTCCCGATGCATGATGGATCTGTAAGAACTTGAAATACTTCTTAACACCAGTTCTCAGTATCTCGTCATCACAGCCAAGAGAGGAACCAGCATGAGCATCGGATGGCAACGGATACTGCGCGTCGGGGCAAGCTTTTGCCTGGGGCTGTGGATTTGGCTAGGTGGGGGATCCCCGCTCTGGGCCCAGCCTGCTTTGCCAGTGGTGGAGATGGAGTTGCCGCAGCCGCCGGTGCCGGTTTTGGATTTGGCGGATCAGTTGACCAGCAATCAAGAAGCACAACTGGCCGAGCATCTGAACCGGTTGGAGGAAGAAACGGGCTGGAAGCTGCGGGTGCTGACCCAGTTTGACCAAACCCCAGGCCGCCAAGTGAAAGAGTACTGGGGCCTGAACGAGCGCAGCGTTTTGATGGTGGCCGATCCCAGGGGAGGCAACTTGCTGGCCTTTAACGTGGGAGACGCGGTGCGGGAGATCCTGCCGCGTACCTTTTGGATTGAGCTGCAATCTCGCTTCGGCAACCAGTTCTACGTGCGAGAGCACGGCACTCAGCGCGCCATTTTGGAAACCGTTGACGTTTTGGATCGCTGTTTTCACCAAGGGGGCTGCCGTGTGGTGCCCGGACTGCCGCAGGAGCAGTGGATCCTGACGCTGCTCACCTCTATCTTGGGCGGGATCGTCTTCGGGTTTGCCGGCAAACCCCGCCACGCGGAGGAGCTGTTTAACTGGCGTTGGGCTTTGCTTATCTCTCCCTTGTGGTTCATTTTGTTTGGGGCCTTCGGCATCGGCCCGGTGATCACCCGCACCCAGGATTGGCTCCCGCTGGTGCGCAACATCCTGGGCTTTCTCGCAGGAGCCTTGGTGATCTACTTGGCCCCCATTGCCCAACCGGCAGCGGAGCAGCAGTAGCCGTCCTGCCAAGTTGAGGCTAAGCTCCCTTCCCCTCTCCCTCTGGGAGGGGGGTGGGCCTCTGGGTCAAGAAAGCATCCCCCGCCTCTTGCCCCCCGAAGCAAGCCAGCGGCTGGGGGACAACTTCCCAAGAGAGAATGCTAGAATCGGTAGAGCTAAATTGCTGATGTAGCTCAGTTGGTAGAGCACTCGACTTGTAATCGAGCGGTCGTCAGTTCGAGTCTGACCATCAGCTTGGCAGGCGGCTCAGTCACTCAGCTTTGACTCTGGCAGTTTGGTTAGATTGACTTCAGGGGGATCCTTCATCCTCACCCCCTCAGATCCCCGCGCAGGGTATCTGCCAATTTGTTCCTTTGTTTGCTCTAGATGTCTATGTCGGGTCTGCCAGCCGCTACAGTTCGTCGATTGCAAAAGCTGCCCCAGGTGTCCTCGGTATGGGAAGGGGATTGCCACCGCCTACCAGGTTCGCTAGCCCTGGGATCCCAGATCTCCGCCGGCTTGGCTGAGGGGGAGTGCATTTTATGGGTGGATGGCGTTCAGGGCGTGGTGCGGGCCATGGAGGTGGTGCCTGCTGGCTCCGGCTTGGAGCCGATGGTGCGAACCTTGATCATGGCTATGGAGCGGCCCAATGCTGCCTTGCCGGCTCGTCCGCAAAAGGTCGTCGTGCGGGATCGGGAGGTGCAGTTTTTCCTGCGCGGCATTTTGCACGAGCTGGACATCAAAGTGGAATGCCAGCCGGAATTGCCGCTAATCGACGAGATCCTGCAGAGCTTTGCAGAGGCCAGTGAGGGGATCCCGCCGCCGCTGCCGGAGAACTACGCGAAGCTGCTGGCCGGCAAAGCCCTCACCCTCTGGCAAGATGCCCCCTGGGACTATCTAGAGGATCACCAAATCTTGGCGATCGAGCTAAATCGCTGGGATATTGAAACCCTCTACGTCTCGGTCATGGGGCGGCTGGGGATGGAGTACGGGGTTCTTTTTTATCGCTCGCTGCACTCCCTCAAACGGTTTCGCCAGGACGCGGGCCAACCAGAGACTTCCGAGGAGATGGAGGAAGCCTTCCTCAGGCAAGATTGTCTCTATCTCACCTTTCAAGCTCGCAATCCCGAACTCAACGAGCTATCAGACCTGGACTTGGCCGATCTGGATCCCGAAGAAATCGAGCCGAACTTCGGCACCATCCACCCTCTCGAGGGCCTGCGCGTTGTTTTGCAGGAAGATGAGGCGGCGGCTGTGGCGGTGGCTTTGGAGGCCTTGCATCGTTTTTTGAAGCAGTACCGCCGCAAGCTGGAAGAGGATTTCCAACCCTGTCAGGGGCGGTATCGCATTCCCAACCCCCAGGCCCCAGGGGAAACCCTCTCGGTGCAAGTGCGCACCTTGCCCGACTTGGCTGTAGAACTTCTGGAGCTAGAAGGAGACGAAGAAGAGCACACCCAAACCCTGCTGCGAGATGATCTGGTGCCTGAGGGTGCGCAGCTTAGCCTGGGCGTGCTGCCCTGGGCCACCGTAGAGGCGCTGCGCCGCACAGGGCAATGGCATCCTCTCCCCCAGAGTAAGCTGGTGCCAAGGGGTGAAGGGCTGCCGGTGGTGATCGTGCGCACCTCCCGCCCCAAGGCCAAGCAATTGATCGAAAACCTGCGCGGCGAAGGGGGGCCCCAGGGTGTTTGTTTTAACACAGGGGTGGATCCCTTTGCCGGCAGCCGCTACGACTTGGAAATTGTCCAAACGGGCAACCGCGACCTGCACCTGTTTGCAGAGTTTCCCGAGGACGATCCCGTGCACGCCAAAGCTCGCAGGCGCTGGGAGCGGCGTTGCCGCGAGACGGGCGGCTATTGTGGCCTGGTGGTGGCGATGGGGGTAAATTCCAACCGGCCAGAGCTGCAGGTACGCCACATTCTGGCCCTGTTTGAGATGCAGGCGCTCAACCCGACCCGATTGGGCCTGGGGCCTATGGTGCGCATTAGCCGACAGTTGCACTTTCCCTAAAGGCTTCCTGGGGCAGCCCCCAGCTAAGGGATCCCAAGACCGCCCAGGCCTCGCAGACGGCGTTTCAAAGCCTGAGGCTGGAGATATCCTTTGCCAAGCCTTTCCAGAGGCACTTTTTTGCCAGGGAAAGAGGGGGTCTCCTTGCGGAGAACTATCGCCCCGAGGCCCGACGCCGTAGCCTGTGAGCTGCAAGCAAGTGCGGCAGGGGCGGCCGTCCTGGGGTTGGAGGTGAGCCTGTGGCAGGTGTTGGGAATTTGATTTCAACCCCTTTCCATGATAGGAGGCAGCGGATCCCAGGTATCTTGCCAGCGCAAAGCCGCTTGCCGTAGCTGCGCCAAGTTGGCCGATCCGGTGCAAAAAGCGGCGATCCTCAGCTCCTCGATCACGGCTCGGAAGCTGTCCACCACCGCCTGGGCCCGCCCTCGGGAGACGGCGTGGAGAGCGGGAGCGGCCATGCCGACCACATCGGCCCCTAAGCGGATGGCTTTGGCTGCATCGATGCCGGTGCGGATGCCGCCGCTGGCCACCAGGGGCAGGTTGGGCAGGAAGCGGCGGATTTCCAGCAGGGCCAAGGCGGTTGGGATCCCCCAGTCCCGGAAGCTGTGGGCAATGCGTTTCTGGAGGGGATCGGTCTGGCGATGGGCTTCCACCTCGCTCCAGCTCGTCCCCCCTGCCCCAGCCACATCTAGGGCGGCCACGCCACACTCGGCCAGCCGCCGGGCTACTTGGGCGCTGAGGCCATTGCCCACTTCCTTGACCAGCACCGGCACCGGCAACTGGTTCACCAACTGCTCGATGCGGCGATAGAGGTTGCGCCAGTCGGGATCCCCCTGGGGCTGAACCGCCTCCTGCAGCGGGTTGAGGTGCAAAATCAGCGCATCTGCCTCGATCATCTCCACTGCCCGTCGCGCCTGCTCCAGGCCATAGCCGTAGTTGAGCTGCACAGCGCCCAGGTTGGCCAAAAGCAGAATATCCGGAGCCACTGGGCGCACCTGGTAAGTCTGGGCCAGCTCCGGGTGTTCTAAAGCTGCCCGCTGGGATCCCACCCCCATGGCAATGCCCAGCTCTTGAGCGGCAGCCGCCAGGTACAGGTTTAGCTCCCGGGCAGTGTCTGTCCCCCCGGTCATGCTGCTAATCAGCAGAGGGGCCTGCAGGCGTTTTCCCAGAAACTGGCAACTGAGATCGATCTCGGGCAGCAGCAGCTCCGGCAGCGCCACGTGCTCGAAGAAAAACCGCTCAAATCCGGTGCGGATCCCTCTGGCGTTTACGTCCTGCCGCAAAACAATGTCCAGGTGATCCTGCTTACGTTCGGAGATAGGGGATGGAGAATCGGCCATGGTCTGGATAGAGGGCTGTCCAACCGGTAGCGGGCGAACAACATTGTCCGAAGGTGGCCCGCTGTCTATGATGAGGGCGGGATCCAACCTAGTAGCCATGCAACCTTTGCACATCTTGCTGGCAGAAGGCAACCCTCATCTGCGCAGCTTGCTGGGTTGGCATCTGCAACAGGCACGGCACCGGGTTTGGGAAGCGGAGACCATTCGCCAAGCCAAAACCCTGCTGCAACAGCAGCCTGTCCACCTCTTAATTTTGGATGCGGAGCTGTCCAGCCGTGCCGGACTCCAACTATGCCGGTGGGCGCATCGCCATTGCGATGTGTTGATCTTGCTCCTCTCCCAACAGGGAGCGGAAGCCGACATCATCGCTTGGCTGAAGGCAGGCGCAGACGACTACCTCACCAAGCCCCTTAGTCTGCCCCTTCTGGATGCTCACATTCAGGCCCTGACCCGTCGGCTGCGGCGCAGCCTTCCCCCCACCTTCCTGCAGTATGGGGATCTGAAAATCGACCTGGTGCAGCGGCGCGTCACCCTGGCCGGCCAAGGCATCGACCTCACCCCGCAGGAGTTTAGCTTGCTGATGGTGCTGATCCAGGCCGATGGGGATCCTCTCTCGCGGCAGGAGCTGCTGGAGCGGGCTTGGCCCGATTCCACCGCCAACCCCCGCACCATCGATACCCACATCCTCTCCCTGCGCAAGAAACTGGAGCGCGATCCGCACCAACCCCGCCTCATTCACACTGTGCGCCAGGTGGGCTACAGCTTCGGCATAGAGCCGCCTCCTCCCTTGCAGCAGCCGAGTCGAGCTGCTGGCGCAACTGCCCCAGGATCTGGGCCTCAACAGCGGCGCCGTAGAGCTGCTTCAAGTGTCGGGTGAGTGTGAAGAGATGCACTTGCAGTTGCGTGGCTGCCTAGATGCAGTTTTCGGCAGGCAGGGTGACAAGGTAAGCCTTCACCCCAGGGGTAACTTTTGGGGGAGCGCCAAGTGCTTTGCCGTCCGCAAGCCCATCGCAGCAACGCTGTTGCCCTCGCTTGAGGTCGTTGAGGACAGTGGCGGGGTGGCATCCGAGAAACTGTGCAATGCAGGGTGCGCTCCGGTGTTGTGCGGAGAGTCGAATGACAAGGGCGCGTGTACTTCGGTCGCTCAGCGGCTGTCTGGCAGGGAGAGACGCTCTCAGGCTTGGGTGAATCACTGCCTCTCCAAAGCGATTGTTTGTAGGGCGCAGGCAACCAACAGTCCTATTGCCTTGGAAGACTTGCCCCCCGGCCCCCCTGCCCCCCGTATACGAGGGGATTGAGGGGGGCGGTCGGAGCCGGTTAGTTTACTGCTGATGGCAAAACCTTGATCAGCAGCAACCGAGCTCCTGGGCTAGACCCCAACCCCAGAAAGCACCACCATCACCACCACCGCCGCAAAGATGATCAAAGCGTAAAACTGCGCCTTGCCGTTCTCCAGATATTTCATCACTTCGCCGCCGACCATGGTCGCCAGGCCCGTCAAGTTGACCACCCCATCCACAATGCGGCTGTCCACCTCCAAGGCCTCCCGCGCCACAAAGCGGGTGCCCCGCACAAAGACCCGCTCGTAGAGGTCGTCAATGTACCACTTGTTGAGGGAGAAGTAGTACAGGGGTTGCAGACTTTGGGGGAAGGTGCTGGGATCAATACGTTTTTGCCAGTAGATAAGACCCGCCAGGGCAATGCCGATCAGCCCAATGCCCACCGAGCTGCCCGCCATGATCAGAAACTCTGCCCAATCGAAGTGGCCGGCCAGCACCGCTTGCCACTCGGCGGCCACCTGGGCCCAACCAGTTTCTGCTGCAGACTCACCAGGCGCATGGATGAAAGCCTCGAAGAAGTTGGCAAAGGGAGTGCCCACCAAGCCGATCAGCACGGAAGGAACGGCCAGCGCCACCAGCGGAATCGTCATCGATGCCGGAGATTCATGCGGCTCGGCAGCGTGGCCATGCCCTTCGTGTCCCTCTCCCCCAGCTTCGGGATGGCTGCTGGGCTGGGGCTTTTCGTAAATGTTCATGGCTCCGGGACCATAGGCCGCCTCTTTCCCGGCAAACGCGTAGGCAAAAGCCGGCACCGGTCGGCCTTGGCTGACGGCCACCTCCTGCCGCAGCTTCAGGTTGGTGCCGCGAAACTCCCCTTCAAAGGTGAGGAAGTAGATGCGGAACATGTAGAAGGCGGTGATCCCCGCCGTGAGGAAGCCCACCCCCCAGAGGGCCGGGTTGCGCTCAAAAACCGCGGCCAAAATCTCATCTTTAGACCAAAAGCCGGCAAAGGGCGGGATCCCACAGATGGCCAGCGTGCCGATCAAAAACGTGAAGGCCGTAACGGGCATGAACTTGCGCAGCCCTCCCATCAGGCGCATGTCCTGGGCCAAGACCGGGTCGTGGCCCACCACCGCCTCCATGCCATGAATTACAGAGCCAGAGCCCAAGAAGAGCAGCGCCTTGAAGTAGGCGTGGGTCATCAGGTGGAACAAGCTTGCCCCATAGGCACCGGATCCCATGGCCATGACCATGTAGCCCAGCTGGGAAATGGTGGAGTAGGCCAGGCCCTTTTTGATGTCGTTTTGGGTGATGGCAATGCTGGCCCCCAAAAAGGCCGTGCCCGCCCCTGTCCAGGCGATGAGGTCCATGACTGGTGGGATCCCTTCCAGCAGCGGGAACATGCGCGCCAACAGGAACACCCCGGCGGCCACCATCGTGGCTGCGTGGATGAGGGCCGAAATGGGCGTGGGGCCTTCCATGGCATCCGGCAGCCACACGTGCAGCGGGAACTGGGCCGACTTGGCCACCGGGCCCAAGAACACCAACACCGCAAACAGGGCAACCAAGCTGCTGCTCACCGCGCCGTTGGCCACCATCTGCTCCACATTGCGAGCCAGCTCCTCGAACCCAAACGTGCCGGAAATCCAGTAGAAGCCCAAAATGCCCAGCAACAGCCCAAAGTCCCCCACCCGGTTGACGACAAACGCCTTCTGGGCTGCCTCCGCCGCTGCCTGCCGCTCGTACCAAAAGCCAATCAGCAGGTAGGAGCACATCCCCACCAGCTCCCAGAAGACATAGATTTGCACCAGGTTGGGGCTGACCACCAGGCCCAGCATCGAGGAGGCAAACAGGCTCAGGTAGGCGTAGAAACGCACATAGCCAGGGTCGTGGGCCATGTAGCCGTCGGAGTAGATCTGCACCAGAAAGGCCACCGTGGTTACCACCACCAGCATCATGGCGCTCAAGTGATCCACCACAAAGCCCATGTCCAGGGAGAAGGAGCCCGCCTGAGCCCAGGTGAGGGTTTTGAGAACGGTCTCATGGCCCTGCACTTGGCCGGCCAAGAGGGCAAAGGCGTGAACCATCGCCGTTCCCGTCGCGAACACGCTCAAGAAGGCGGCCAGAGAGCGGTTGGCCCTTGTCCAGGCATTGAACAGCAAAATGCCCAAGCCGAGTAAAAAAGCCGCCACCAACGGATAAACGGGGATCAACCAGGCGTATGCGTAGATGAATTCCATAGGAACTGGTGCTGAATGCGTCCTCTTGCAGTGATGAGCCCTTCTTGCTGGCCGGTGGCAATCTGTCTGTCGGGATCAGGGGCCTAGGCCGGCAGGTGCTCTGGAGCTTCTGATATTGTAAATCTTTGCAACACGATCAGCGCCCCCCCTGCAACCACCCAGTCCATGAGAGCAAAGATTCTTCTTCCCGATCAACCGAGATCCCCGCAGGAGAATCGGGAGATATCCTGAAGACTCTCCCCCAGCTCAGATCCGCAAGGCCTACGGCCCGCTGACGGGATCGGCTGAGACTGTCGTTGCCAAGATGACAGGGATCCCTTGCAAGCGCTACAACTAAAGGCTGAAAGCTGCAGACTGTCTGGAGAAAAGCCCATGAGCCTGAACTTGGTGACCTTGGTGGGGCGAGCCGGCATGGATCCGGAGGTGCGCTACTTTGAGTCGGGCAGGGTGGTGTGTACCTTTAGCTTGGCGGTGAACCGCTTCCGCAAAGGCGAAGACAAGCCCGATTGGTTCAACCTAGAGCTGTGGGGGCGCACCGCCGAGGTGGCCGGAGAATATGTGCGCAAGGGCAGCCTCATTGGGGTAACCGGTAGCCTCAAGTTCGATCGCTGGAAAGACAAATCCACCGGTGAGGATCGCCAAAGACCCGTCATTGCCGTAGATCGCCTCGAACTCCTGGGATCCCGTCAAGACCGGGAGGCTGACCTGCCCGCCGAGGAGCCGTTTTGATTTGTTTGAGCGTGAGCTCCGGCCAGTCGGCGCTTGCACTCCTGCACCACCGCTGTCAAATCCTGGCTGCACCAGGGATAGCGCAAGGGTGGCCGCCGGATGACCCACAGCGGGATCCCCAGGTTTTTGGCCACTGCCTGCTTGACGGCCAGCCCACCCGCTTCTCCAGACTCCTTGCTGATGACTACCTGAGGATCTAGACTCTGCCAAAGCCGCAGTTCCTGCTCAAAGCTGAGGGGCAGGCGCATTCCGATCACCCGCTCGGCAGGGATCCCGGCTTGCACCGCTTGGGGAACCGACTCCGGCAGCACCCGCGCCCACAGTTGGCAGCGATCCTGCCAGGGCCCAAACAGGGGCAATGCCTTCACCCCCACCGTCAGCAGCACCCGCCGCCCCGCCAGTACGCCATCCGTGAGCACCGCCTGCCAGTCCGGCGCCACCTGTACCCAGGGATCCAACGCCACCGGGGGGCGCTCGTAGCGCAGGTAGGGGATCCCCAGTTGGGCGGTCACCTGCATGGCCAGTTGCGAGATCTCCTGGGCGAAGGGATGGGAAGCATCTACCAGCACGCGGATCCCGTGTTCCTGTAGGAATTGTGCCAAAGATGGCGGCGAAAATCGCGTCACCACCACCTGGCCGGGCAGATCCCGATACAGCCTTCTTCCGCCCTCGGTGGTGACGGTGGCTATCCAAGGGATCCCCTCATGGCTGAGGACGTGGGCCAAGCTGCGGCTTTCGCTGGTGCCACCGATGAGGGCCACTTCAAGTGATGTACGAACCGAGCCCATGCTGTGTTGCCAAAGTTTGCTACCAGTGGATACGATCGAGGTCTGAAGGCTGGAGGCGAGTGCTCATGATCGAGATGCATGTGGCTGGGATCGCGGTCGACGCTGTCAACCAGGCTCCCATTGTCATCTTGCGCGATACCCATGAGCGGCGTGCCCTACCCATCTGGGTAGGAAGAGCGGAGGCCAACGCCATTCTGCAGGCGCTGGACGACCAAAAGCCCCTCCGCCCCATGACCCACGACCTTATTCTGAACTCCTGGAAAGCTTGGGGGATCAAGCTGGAGCGGGTTATCATCCACGCGCTGCTGGACAACACCTTCTATGCAGTGCTTGTTACAGTCTGCGGCGATAAAAAGCAGGAGATCGACTGCCGCCCCAGCGATGCCATTGCCCTTGCCTTGCGGGCCCATGCCCCCATCTGGACCGTAGAAGAGGTGATTGCGGAAGCTTCGATCCCGATGAACCAAGATGCCGACGAGGCAGAGCGGGAGGCCTTCCATAAGTTTGTGGAAAGCGTGACGCCCAAAGACTTTATTCGCAGCCACCTCCTCAGGGATCAGCCCACGGAATCGGATGGCTGAAGCCCTGTCTTCTCCGCTAGGACAGATGCTGAGCGGCTCCAAGAGCACCCTCAGCGCCGGCAGTTGCCTCTTTCCCTGTAGACAGTTCCCCTAGGCCCTTGAGTGCCGTTTTCAGGGGCGGCTTGCCTCCACCTCAGACTTGGCCGCAAAGGACGCCCTCGCGCCAGCCCAAGGGGAGCATTTTAATTCCTGCTTATCGGCCCTAGCCAAAACGCTGCCTGCTCGTGCGGAGGGATTTCTCTAGAAACCTTTGAGACCGAGGTTATACCGCTAACCGGGGATTGCTCTCTCTCCCTCTAGAGCTCCCAGGTGCATACGGCTCATCTTGGAACTCAGGGTGTTTTGCTTTGACACCCTGTTGCCGTCCAAGGCAGGCGGGCTTGCTTCAAAGCCACCGTCCCCCTGGCAAGAATGGCAGGGGAGTTTGCCCAGCTTGACAAAGGGAGTACCGACACCCTAGTTTCTAGCAAATTGTGCGGCTTGTGCGGCTAGGACGGCTTCATCGAGAGTGATCCTGCTCCCCTGGGGCAGTTGATTGGCTTGACTTTTCTTTATTGCGCCATTTGTCCGAGAAGTCAGCTCGTTTGCGCCTTCTACCCCTAGACCTGTGCCGCGCTTTTTAGCCAAAGCCGGGGGGTCGGAGCTGTGGGCCAAGCGGGGAGATCCTCGGTCTTGCTGGCATTTCGGCCTACAATCAAGCTAGAGCAGCCCTTTTTTAGCAAGCCATGCAGACTCTAGATCGGCCCAACGCGCCCTCTCAGCAGCCCTACCCAGAACCGGTCTACCCCCGTCGTCCTACCCGCACCGTAGCCGTAGGCAACGTGTTGATCGGCAGCCAGCACCCGGTGGTGGTGCAGTCCATGATCAACGAAGACACTCTCGACATCGATGCGGCGGTGGCGGCCATCCGTCGTCTGCACGAGGCGGGCTCGGAGATCGTGCGGGTTACCGTTCCCAGCATGGCCCATGCCAAGGCGATGGAGGCGATTCGGAGCAAGCTGATCCAAACCTACAAGCCGGTGCCGCTGGTGGCCGATGTCCACCACAACGGCATCAAGATCGCCCTGGAGGTCGCCCAATACGTGGACAAGGTGCGCATCAACCCGGGTCTGTTCGTCCTGGAAAAGCCGCAGCCCGGTCGCACCGAGTACACCCAAGCCGAACTGGAGGCCATCCGCAATAAGATCCGCGAAACCTTCACCCCCCTGGTGCAGACCCTCAAAGCTCAGAACAAAGCCCTGCGCATCGGCGTCAACCACGGATCCCTGGCCGAGCGCATGCTCTTCATGTATGGAGACACTCCAGAGGGCATGGTGGAGTCGGCCCTAGAATATGCCGAGATTTGCGCCGAGCAAGACTTCCACAACGTAGTTCTTTCCTTCAAAGCTTCCCGTCCGCAGGTGATGTTGGCGGCCTACCGGCTGGCGGCCCGCCGCTTCGATGCCTTGGGCCTGAACTACCCCTTCCACTTGGGGGTGACCGAGGCCGGCGATGGAGAATATGGCCGCATCAAATCGGCAGTGGGGATCGGGACGCTTCTGGCCGAGGGGATCGGTGACACCATTCGGGTTTCCCTAACCGAAGCCCCGGAAAAAGAGATCCCGGTGGCCTACGGCATCTTGCAGGCCCTCAACCTGCGCAAAACCATGGTGGAATATGTGGCCTGCCCCTCCTGTGGCCGCACCCTCTTCAACTTGGAGGAAGTACTGCAGAAGGTGCGGGCCGCAACCCAGCACCTGGTGGGCCTCGACATTGCCGTCATGGGCTGCATCGTCAACGGGCCGGGGGAAATGGCCGACGCCGACTACGGCTATGTGGGGAAAACCCCCGGCTACATCTCCCTCTACCGCGGAAAGGAGGAGGTGAAGAAGGTGCCCGAGTCGGAGGGCGTCCAGGCGCTGATCGAGCTCATCAAAGCCGATGGGCGGTGGGTGGATCCCCCAGAAGGAAGCCCAAGTAACTAAAACCAAAAGAGAGGGCAGCAGTCCACCAGCAGGTCTCCTTGCCTGCTAGCCTAGAAGATGCGTTGAACAGCTCCCAGTATGACCAGCACTCTCCCCACTCGCTCGTTTAACACCAGCCGCTCCAGGCAGATCTTTGCACGGGCGCAGCAGCTTATGCCGGGGGGCGTCAGCTCTCCGGTGCGTGCCTTTAAGTCGGTGGGCGGGGATCCCGTCGTCTTCGACCGCGTTGCCGGCGCCTACGCCTGGGATGTGGATGGCAACCAGTACATCGACTACATCGGCAGTTGGGGGCCGGCGATTGTCGGCCACGCCCACCCCGAGGTGATCGAGGCGTTGCGGCGGGCCCTGGAGAAAGGCACCAGCTTTGGCGCCCCTTGCGTTTTGGAAAACGAGCTGGCCGAGCGGGTGATCGAGGCGGTGCCCAGCGTGGAGATGGTGCGCTTTGTCAACTCCGGCACCGAAGCCTGCATGGCGGCGCTGCGCCTGATGCGGGCCTACACCGGGCGGGAAAAGGTGATCAAGTTCGAGGGCTGCTACCACGGCCATGCGGACATGTTTTTGGTCAAGGCCGGCTCGGGGGTAGCCACGCTGGGCCTGCCAGATTCGCCGGGGGTGCCCAAGGCTGCCACCAGTGCCACGCTGACCGCCCCCTACAACGACCTAGAGGCAGTCAAGGCTCTGTTTGAGCAGTATCCCGACTCCATTGCCGGCGTGATCCTGGAGCCGGTGGTGGGCAATGCCGGCTTCATTCCGCCGCAGCCGGGCTTTTTGGAGGGTTTGCGGGAGCTGACGCAAAAGTATGGCGCCCTGCTGGTGTTTGACGAGGTGATGACCGGCTTTCGCATCAGCTACGGCGGCGTGCAGGCCAAGTTTGGCGTCATCCCCGATTTGACCACCCTGGGCAAGGTGATCGGCGGCGGCCTGCCGGTGGGGGCCTACGGCGGTCGGCGGGAGATTATGGAGATGGTGGCGCCGGCGGGGCCCATGTACCAGGCGGGCACCCTCTCCGGCAACCCCCTGGCCATGACGGCCGGGATCCACACTCTGGACATCTTGCGCCGACCCGGTACCTATGAGTATCTGGAGCGGATTACCGAGCAGTTGGCGACGGGGCTGCTGCAGATTGCACAAGAGACCGGTCATGAGATGTGCGGGGGCTATTTGCCCGGCATGTTCGGCTTTTTCTTCACCGCCGGCCCGGTGCGCAACTACGAGGAGGCCAAGCGCTCGGATTTGCAGAAGTTTGCCCGCTTCCACCGCGGCATGCTGGAGCGGGGGGTGTATCTGGCGCCCTCGCAATTTGAGGCCGGCTTCACTTCCCTGGCCCACACCGAGGCCGATGTGGAGAGAACCCTAGAGGCAGCGCGAGAGGTGCTGCGCACGCTCTAGGGTTTTTCTCCCCTCTCCCCTTGAGAGAGGGGTTGGGGGTGAGGGAGCTCCCTTGCTGCATTGGGATCCCCGACCATGGCCGAGCACATCCACCGCAACTGGCGCATCACCACCCAAACTACCGACAAGGGGTTTATCTTTTGCTGCCAGCGGCTACGTCAGGATGGCTCAGTGGAGCCTGCTGCCAAAGCCTACGGCTACTTCCAAAATGAGGCCGAGGCGATTTTGGCGGGCATGGTCTGGATCGACCGGCAGCAACTTCCGGATCACCTGGACGGCTTGCTCTTCGACAACGAGGAGCCAGAGGGCTAGACAGAAGCTTCTTCGCGTACCAACTGTTCCCAGCCCAAGCCTTTGAGGGCGGCGTTGCGCCGCAGCGGGCGGGTGACCAACTCCAGCAGCGCCTGGGTGTTGCCGAAGCCGTGGATCGGGGCAAAGGTAAACTCCACCGACCATTTGGTGGTGATGCCGCGGGCCTCGAGGGGGTTGGCGTGGGCCATGCCCGTGATCACCAGATCCGGCTGCAGGGCTTTGATGCGCTGCAGTTGGTGGTAGTTATCCGGCTTCTCCACCAGGGTGGGCTTGGGCACCCCCATCTCCTCGCAGGTGCGCTCCAAGAGGGCCAGCTCGGCGGCTTGGTAGCGCTTGTCGAGGTAAGGGATCCCGATTTCCTGCACCGTCATGCCGCAGCGCACCAGGAAGCGGGCCAGGGAGACCTCCAGCAGGTTATCCCCCATGAAGAAGACGCTCTTGCCCCGCAGCAGGCCCAGGTACTCTTGAACTTGGGGGTGGCGCCACACTTCCGCTTCCCGCTCTGCCAGGCCTGGAGTCGGGATCCCCAGCTCGCGGGCAATGGCTTCGATCCAGGCGCGGGTGCCATCTGGCCCGATGGGAAAAGGAGCAGGGATGAGCTTGGCCTTTTTGCGGCGCACCAGCGTGGTGGCGGTGCGGCTGAGGAAAGGATTCACCCCCACCACATGGGTGCCCGGCTCGATGGCCGGCAGCTCCCCGTAGCGCTTGGCCGGCAGCCAGCCGGAGACGCGGATCCCGTATTTTTTCAGCTCCAGAGTGAGTTGGGTAACCACCGGATCCGGCACGGAGCCGAAGATGACCAGCGGCGGGTGGGGGTGGAAGCCCTCTTCCTCTTTCTTTTTGCCGGAGCGCAGCCCGTAGAAAAGGGCCTGCAGGCCGCCCCGCGTCTCCCGCTCCTCTTCCTGCACCTGCTCCGGGCAGCGCTGGGCCATGGAAGCCAACACCGTGTCTTCCCCCTGGGTAAAGGCGTAGTCGAGGCCGTTGGCCCGCGCCACCACAATCGGGATCCCGATCTCGGCCTCTAGCTTCTGTGCCAGGCCCTCCAGATCCATTTTGATGATCTCGGTGGTGCAGGTGCCGATCCAGACGATGACGCTGGGGTTGCGATCCCGCTGGATTTGCAGGCACAGCCGCTTCAGCTCCTCGTAGTCGTTGAGCTTGGCGCTGATATCTCCCTCTTCCAGCTCGGCCATGGCATAGCGCGGCTCGGCGAAGATCATCACCCCCATGGCATTTTGCAAAAAGTAGCCACAGGTTTTGGTGCCGATCACCAAAAAGAAGCTGTCTTCGATTTTGGGGTAGAGCCAGGCCACGCAACTAATCGGGCAGAAGGTGTGGTAGTTGCCGGTCTCGCATTGAAAGTGGAGGGTATTGGAAGTATCCACAGCAGCAGTCATCGTCGGCTCCTAGAAAAGGGTTTGTCAAGCTAGAGGGCGACCAACTGGGGCACGCCCACCAATTTTTCGCTCAGATCCCAGAGCAGCTTGGCCTTGGCCTCGTCCCCTGCTTCGTCCGAGACTTCTTGGTTAAAGGGCTTGGCATTCTTGCGTTGCCGGTTGCCCCAGCTCCAGTAGAACCCTGACTGGCGAAACTCGGGATCCGCCACCACCTGGGCCACCCGCTCGCCGGCCAGCTCCTGGGAGACATAGCCACCGGTGATGTTTTTTTGAAACCAGGGGAAGAGCTTTTGGAACAGGGGATAGTGATGGCGGAAGAGGCCTGTTTCCGCCACGCAGCCGGGGTAGAGGGAGAGGAAGGTGATGCCGGTGCTCTCGTGGAAGCGGCGGTGCAGCTCCCGCATGGTGAGGATGTTGCAGACTTTGCTGTCTTTGTAGGCCTTGACGGGATCGAACTTGCCGCCATCGGCCATGCTGATCGGCTCCTTGAAACCCTGGGCAAAACCCCGCAGATCCCCCAGGTGGGGTTGGGGCGGGATCTTGCCCCCCAGCTCCTTGGGGTTGTGGGTGACGGTGCCCAAGATCACCAGCCGCCGATCCGGGTAAGTGGAGCGCTTCAGATCCTCCAGCATCAAATGGCAGAGCAAGAAGTGCCCCAGGTGGTTGGTGGCCATGGTCAGCTCATAGCCCTCCGGGCTGCGCAGGGGCTGCTTGAGCAAGGGCATGTAGATGGCGGCGTTGCACACCAGGGCATCCAGAGAGCGGCCCGACTGGCGAAATTGCTCGACAAATTGCCGCACACTGGCCAGGCTGGCCAGATCGATCGGCATCAAGGTGTAGCTGCCCTGGGGGATCCCCACCTGCTGGGCCATCCGCCGGCCTTTGTCCAGATCCCGACAGGCCATCACCACGTGCCAGCCCCGCTTGGCCAAAGCCAAAGCCGCATACAGGCCGACGCCGGAAGAAGCTCCGGTAATCACCACGGTGGGTTGCGCTTGTGCTTGCATATCCAACTCCTCTGCCATGTCCTCAAGAGGGATTTCCTGCACAATCCATCTTGGAGTGGAAAGCGGGCCAGACAACGAATTGATAAGGTTTGCGACGGTTTTTCGAAACAATTGCTTCACTTTTAGACACACCGGCAAGCTGGCAGGCTTGGGATCCCTTACACCAGCGCCGGCTCCCGCACGGGGGTTTTGTAAAAGTCCGAAAGCAGGGCAAACAGCTCCCGATCCTCGGCAGGCCGGGGCACGATCCCCTCCGGGCGGGCCAGCAGCTCGTCGGCGATGTTCAGGTAGTACTGACAGACGGGCTCCAGGCTGGGATCCGTCTCTGCCATCTCGAAGAGGGTTTTGCCCTTCACCCGCGAGATGCGAATGTCCTCGACCAGTGGCAACACCTCGAGCACGGGCATGGGCACTGCCGAGACGTATTGGTCGATGAGATCCCGCTTGCTGGTGCGATTGCCGATCAACCCGGCCAGCCGCAGCTTGCGGGTTTTGGCCTTCTCCCGCACCGAGGCGGCAATGCGATTGGCGGCAAAGAGGGCGTCAAAGCCGTTGTCGGTCACGATCACGCAGTAGTCGGCGTAGTTGAGGGGGGCAGCAAAGCCGCCGCACACCACGTCCCCCAGCACGTCGAAGAGAATGACGTCGTATTCATCGAAAGCATTTAGCTCCTTCAGGAGTTTGACGGTCTCCCCCACCACATAGCCGCCACAGCCGGCCCCCGCCGGTGGACCGCCCGCCTCGACGCAATCTACGCCGCCATAGCCGCGGTAGATCACGTCCTCCGGGTAGATGTCTTCGTAGTGGTAGCCCTTGGCCTCCAGAGTGTCGATGATGGTGGGGATCAAAAAGCCGGTCAGGGTGAAGGTGCTGTCGTGCTTGGGATCACAGCCGATCTGCAGAACCTTTTTGCCCCGCTTGGCCAAAGCCACCGAGAGGTTGCAACTGGTGGTGGACTTGCCGATCCCACCCTTTCCGTAAACTGCCAACTTCACAGCACGTTCCTCCACAAGCCTGGCAAAGGCCATTATCGGCAGCCCATCCACCTCCTGAGAAGTGTTAAGAAGAGTTAAGGGAAGTCTAAAACAGGTTAAAGGAGTTTCCTAAATCGCTGGACAGACAAAATTCCGTCCAAAAGATTTTTAGAGCTAGATTTTAGCTGTTTATCAGCTTTTGTTTTTTGTTTTTGTATAAAAGTAGATCAAAAGCAAATGATGCCTCTCTCCTCGCCTCTGACGAGCGCTGACGACAAACGTCCTCCCGTCAACCCGATGGAGACGGCTGGCGGGATCCCTGTTCCCGGTGTGAGGGCGGGTCTCAAGAATTGTCTCAATGTCCAGAGGAGCGGCGGAATCGGCAATTCAAAAGGGATCCCTTAGGGATCGAAGGCAAAGGTCATCTGCACGGCCCCTGTAGAATCCACCTCAACCCTGCGCAGGAATTCCCGCAGGTAGGCGCGGCGCTCACTCTCGCTGAGGTCTTGCCAGAAGGGCGGGATGGAGAGAGTTTGGGCAATCTGGAGGAAGTTGGCGGGGGGGAGCTGTTCCAGCTTTTGGGCCAAGCGGGCCGTTTCCGCCCGCAACTGGTAGCAGCGCTGGGCCAGGGCAGGTTCGTCCATTAGTCCAGATTGCTGCAGCTCCTCCAGTTGTCGCAGCCGCTCGCTGTTGGCTTGGATCTGGGCTTGGAGCTGTTGGCGGGTTTGATCCAGGGCCTGCCGATCCAGGTTTTGGGCCCGCTGGGGGAGCTGTTGGCAGACTTGGCGGATCACCTCCTGCAGAACGGCGGCGTAGTGGAGGCTGTAGCGACAGGTTTGGCAACGCAGGTAGAGGTAGGAGGAGCCGTTCTTCTTGGCCTTGCGAGGGGTGGTTTGCACAATGCGCAGAAGGCTGCCGCAGACGCGGCAATGGACTAGGCCGGCCAAGGCGCGGGGGGCGCTGGCGCTGCGGCGCGGGATCTTTTGGTTGCGTTTGAGCCAGCGATCGATCTGGGCGGCCTCGGCGCGGCTGAGGAGAGCCGGGTGGGTATCGCGCAGAACGGTGCCGTCGGCGTAGGCCAGATCTCCACGATAGACCGGGTTGAGCAGCCAGTTGCGCCCGGTGGCCACCGAAATGCGCTTGTGGTGTTTTTCAGCGATGAAGCGCACCGCCTGGCGCAAGGATCCGTAGAGAAGAAAGTGCTGGAAAAAATCCTGAACAATGGGGGCTTGGCGGCGATCCAGCGCGTAGCGATCCCCTTCGCGGCGGTAGCCAAAGGGGGCAGGCCCAGGGGGAGGCTTGCCCGCTAGACGGTTTTGGGCTTGGCTGCAGCAGAGGCGGCGGCTCTGCAATTGATGGGGGAGCTCGGCCAGCAGCGGGATCCAATCGGCAGCAGCGCTGGGGGTGTGCAGGCCGGACTCGTTGACCAAGCTGAGGCGGAGCCCCGCTTGTTGGATCTGCAATAGCCGTTGGTGGACTTCCTCCACTCGATCCCCCAGATCCGCCAGGCGCACCAGCAGCACCTGCTGCACCGATCCGGCGGCAATGCCCTGCAACAGCTCTTCCAGATGGATGCGGGATCCCCAGTCGTGCCAGATGGGATCGGCCCCGTGTGCTTTCAACCAGGCCAGCTCCTGGTCTGGCCAAGAGGCATGGGCGGGCGTGTAGAGGTAGCCGCAAACGCTCATGGACAAGCAAACTCTCACCGCTGCTGTACCCGCACCCGACACCCCTCTTGGCCAGGGATCCCAGCTAGGCTAAGGGAGAGACAAACCGGCAAGCCTTGGCCGCCGAAGGCTCTCCGCAAGATGGCTTTACTCCACCGCCGCAGCCGCGTATTCCAGCTCCTCTTCCGAAACCTCCAGCGGCGCCTCCTCGACTTGTCCTTGCTTGGCAGCCCGCAGTTGCTCGCGGTACTTGGCCGCCATTTCTTCTGCTTTTTCGTAAACCAGCTTGGGATCTCGCAGCATGTCGCCGGGATTGGGCTCCAGTTGCTTGGTAGACAGCGAGATGCGACCCCGTTCTGCGTCTAGGTCGATGATCATCACCTTCACTTCGTCGTTGACGTTGAAGACGCTGTGAGGCGTGTCGACATGCTCGTGGGAGATCTCGGAAATGTGCAGCAAGCCAGAGACGCCGCCAATGTCGATGAAGGCACCGTAAGGCTTGATGCCGCGCACCGTGCCGACCACTACCTCGCCCACCTCCAGCTTGTTCATCTTCCGCTCCACCAGGGCGCGGCGATGGCTCAACACCAGTCGGTTGCGGTCTTCGTCCACCTCCAAAAACTTCAGGGGCAGCTCTTCGCCCACCAGCTCTTCCTTGGGCTTGCGGCTGCTGATGTGGGAGCCGGGGATAAAGCCGCGCAGTCCCTCAATACGCACCAGGGCGCCTCCGCGGTTGGTGGCAAAAATGGTGGCCCGCACCGTGGCGTCTTCTTTTTGTAGCTGCCGCACCCGCTCCCAAGCCCGCATGTACTCGATGCGGCGGATGGAGAGGGTCAGTTGCCCCTCTTCATTTTCTTCGGTGAGGATAAAAAACTCGCGCGTCTCTCCCGGCTGCAGCACCTCGTGCGGATCCTCTATCCGGCTGATGGACATCTCCTGCAAAGGCAGGAAGGCAGCCGTCTTGGCCCCAATATCGATCAACGCACCGCCCGGCTCCACCGAAAATACCGTGCCAGCTACAATTTCGCCAGGGCTGAAGTGATAGTCGTACTTATCCAAGAGGGCGGCAAAGTCCTCGGTGGTGAAACCTACATCGGCAGCAGCGGTGAATCGACTCATAGGGGTGTAACAGCAGAGCAGTTGATGCGAATTAGCAGTTGAACTTGTAAGGAACAGCTCCCATACTCGCTCACCCTCCCAGGCGGGACAGGCAATGGCTTGGGAAATACTATAGTAGCTTAAGAGGGCAGCTTTTGTGGCAAACTTCCTCGCGATCCTGCCAAGCTAGAGAGAGAGGGCCACAGGTGGGAGAGGGGCGATTGCACTTTATCGACCAGGCGGAAATTGAAGTGCAGGCGGGGAACGGCGGAGATGGCATTGTTGCCTTTCGCCGGGAAAAGTATGTGCCCGCCGGAGGGCCCTCAGGGGGCAATGGAGGACGGGGCGGCTCGGTGATCCTGGTGGCAGATCCCGGCCTGCAGACCTTGTTGGATTTTCGCTTTCAGCCGGTGATCAAGGCAGAACATGGGGCCAAAGGGGGGCCCAACCATCGCAGTGGCGCCAGTGGTGCGGATCGGCTGGTGCGGGTGCCCTGCGGCACAATGGTGTTCGACACAGAGACCGGCGAGCTGCTGGGGGATCTGGTGCAGCCCGGGGATCGGCTGCTGGTGGCTCGGGGCGGGAAAGGCGGCCTGGGCAATGCCCATTTTCTCAGCAACCACAATCGGGCTCCCCGCCAATTTACCAGGGGCCAACCGGGAGAGCGGCGACGCCTGCGCCTGGAGCTAAAGCTCATTGCCGAGGTGGGGATCGTCGGTATGCCCAATGCGGGCAAATCCACCCTGATCTCGGTGGTCTCGTCCGCCCGGCCCAAGATCGCCGATTACCCCTTCACCACCCTGCAGCCCAATTTGGGAGTGGTGCCCCATCCTGCCGGGGATGGGGTGGTGTTTGCCGACATTCCCGGACTGATCGAGGGGGCACACCGAGGGGTGGGGTTGGGCCACGACTTTTTGCGCCATGTGGAGCGCACGCGGGTGTTGATCCACCTGGTGGACGGCACAGCAGCAGATCCCGTCAGGGATTACCAAATCATTCAGCAGGAGCTGCGCGCCTACGGCCACGGGCTAAGCGACAAGCCGCAGATTGTGGTTTTGAACAAGATCGATGCCCTTGAGCCCCAGGAGGTGAGCGAGCGCACCCAGCGGCTGTCAATGGCTGCCGGTGCCCCGGTATCGGCCATCTCGGCGGTTGCCAGGCAGGGGCTGGAGCCCTTGTTGCAGCGGGTGTGGCAGTGCCTGGGCCGGGATCCGGATCTCCATCGACCCGCGGCGGCTAGCAAAATCCAGCCAGTTCGGGGGCAGGAGAATCTTAGAATAGGAGTGCCCCTGCCTTCCCAAAACTCAGAGATGAGCGGCTATGTATATCTCGGCGGAGGATCTGCCCCCCGATTTGCGCCAGATCAAGTTGGCCATTGAGCAGGCGGCCCAGGCGAGGGCGGGAGCTTGTGTGGAGCTGTTGATGCTCCTGCGGTTGTTGGAGGATCTGCACCGCACGATTTTGGAGGGGGCCTTCCGAGAGTCTTTGCCCAACACCCGGCAAGAGCTCTATCGGGTGCTTCAGGATTTGGAGGAAGCAGGCGACTGGCCCTATTTGCCTCGTCTGCATATTCAAGCGCTGATGCAACGGCTAAAAGATTGGCCGCAGGGATCCCTGTCGGTGCCGCCTACCCCTCGTTCTGGGGGAGTTGCGGAAGTGGTGGAAAGCCCTAGCCGCTCCGAGTCTTGAGGTTTTGCTTTTTTCTCCCGAATGGCCGAGTATTTTAAGCTCCATCCACAGCATCCCCAGGCCCGTTCCATCCAACGGATTGCAGCCGCTCTGCGGGAAGGGGCGGTCATGCTTTACCCCACCGATACGGTCTATGCCATTGGCTGCGATGTCACCCACAAGCAGGCGGTGGAGCGGGTAAGGCGTCTCAAGCGGCTTTCCAACGACAAGCCCCTCACCTTTTTGTGCCCTTCGCTTTCCCAAATTGCCCAGTATGCCCAAGTGAGCGATCCCGCCTATCGGCTGATGCGGCGGCTGATCCCGGGCCCGTTTACGTTTTTGCTGCCGGCCACCAAGCTGGTGCCCAAGTTGGTCATGGATCCCAAGCGGAAAACCACCGGCATCCGCGTGCCCGATTCGGCCATCTGTCAGGCGCTGTTGGCCGAGCTGGGCAATCCCATCGTCTCCACCTCGGCCAAGCTGGGCGGGGATCCCGTCGGCTCTTTGGAGGTGGGTTTTGACTCTGCTGGGGATTGGGAAGAGGGGGGAATCTTTACCGCCGAGGAAATGCGACAGTTGGAGAAACAGGTGGATTTGGTGCTGGATGACGAGGCTCCCTATCGGGCCCAGGTCTCGACGGTGATCGATCTCACGGGGCCGGAGCCGCTGCTGGTGCGGGCCGGCTTGGGGTACGAGCAGGTGGCGGATCTAATAAATCTAAATCTGAAGCCGGTGGAAGCGGAGGGTTGAGGGCAGAGGGATCCCGTGTTCTCTAGAATAGGGCCGGTGCCTGTGGAGTGTGCCCATGCCTGAGTCTTTGGCTGAGCAAAAGCTGGCCCTGTTGCGCCTGCTGGAGGGGGCTGACCGAGGCCGGAAGGTTTCCCCTGACCAGAAAGCCCAGATCTTGTCTCACATTGCTGCTTTGGAGGCGCTCAACCCCACCCCCAGGCCAACCTCTGTTCCTGAACAGTTGGAGGGGAACTGGCTTACCCTATTTACCACCAGCACAGACCTGCTGCGGCTGGCCCAGTTGCCCCTTCTGACCACCGGCGAGATCTACCAGTGCATTCGGGCCAAAGCTGGGCGGGTCTTTAACGTGGCGGAGATCCAGGGATCCGGCTGGCTGCAGGCTTGGCTGCCCCGGGGAGTTGTGGCGGTGGCGGCCCGCTTCTACCCAGAGTCGGAATGCCGGGTCAGGGTCATTTTCGAGCGCTTGGTGCTCGGATCCCAGGCCTTGATGAGCTACGAGATCGAGAGTTTTCTCGATTTGCTCGAGCGGGCTCCGGAGCGGATCCCGGCTATTCAAATCGATATCCGCCGCCGCGAGCCAACGGGTTGGCTGGATATCACCTATTTGGATGAAGACTTGCGGCTGGGTCGGGGCAGCGAGGGGAGTGTATTTGTTCTAAAGCGGGTCGGCTAGTCGGAGGATCCAGAGGACTCCGTTTCCGCCCTTTCGTGAGATGGGTTTTGGGTTAGGGTGGAGCTTATTTCCTGGAGAACTTGCAAGGCGCGGTAGGACTCTCGCAAAGTTTGCAGCTCCTGTTGAGTTTGCTCCAGTTGCCGGGCTTTTTGCTCCTGTAAGAAGCGCAGCCTTTGATTTTCGGACGCCGTGCGACGCAGAACGTGCTTGAGTTTCTGCTTCTGCTGCTGAAGCCGAGTCCGCCTCACCTCCAACTGCTGCAGTTGGATTTCTTGGAGTTCCAGTTCTATTTTCAGAGTGGCGACCTGCATCTGGAGTTGGCGAAGTTTTTGGTTGAGCTCTGGCTCTGGTGTGGGTTTTGCCGACTCAGGGCTTGGGGAAGAAGGTGATGACAATTCTTGTAGGGGCTGCAACTGTTGGGCCTTGGCCTGCGAAGCTTGATCCTGGTGCTGCTCGCCCTGCAGTCTTACTTGAGTGTGTTCGCTTACTTCGGTTTCAGTTTCCGTCTGCTGCTCAGCTTGATCAAGAATTTGTCGATCGCGGATCTGGGTTCGAGGATCCTCGTCAACCGACTGCAAAGGGAGAGAATCCTCCTCGGGTTGCCGAGGGTTGCCGCCATAATCGGCGGGATCAAAGGGAGACAGAGCCGCTACCAGCGAGGCCCGAAAATCAGTCCAGGAGCCCGACTGCAGACCCATCTGAACCACCCGCCAGGCCCCATAGGAGGCCCCAATTGCAGCCAGGAGCCCAGGGATCCCGGCCAAGGACAGGGAAACCTTGGGCAGGGTCGGCAGGATCTGATCCAGCAGGCCCACCACCAACGCGAAGACAAAGATCCCGCTCCCCGCGGCAGCGGCACCTGAGACCCAAGAGGAGCGGGAGAACATCATCGTTTCTGTTTTTTCGCTAGCAGAACCACCGGAGCAGGAGAACCAGAGGTCAGGTTCACAGATCGCCTGCCTGCATCTCAGTTTATCCCGCCGGCAGCCTCTGTTTCTCGCTTAGGGCACTTGCCAAGCCCGCTGGTGGTAGCTCTGCAATTCGGCCCAGGGATCCGCTGCTGCTGCGGGGGTATGGCCGTGGTTGTGGTGATGGTGAGAGTGATGGTGATGGGATCCGTGCCCATGGGAGTCATGGTCATGGTGATGAGTATGCCCCGCTCCCAGCTCTGCGCTCACCGCCAGGCGAAACTTGCAGAGGTGGCAGTTCATCAGGGTTTGGCCCTGGAGAGCTTCCTGCTCCAGTTGCTGCAGGCTGTGCAGCACCGCGTCCACAAGGCCCAATTCCGGCAGCATCAGCCAGTCGATCTCGGGGTATTGGCGTCGCCGTTCTTGCACCGCCGCCTCGATTTTTTTCACCAGCACCCCTGTAAAGAGAAAATAGGGCAGCACAACCACCCGGCGCGGCTGCCAAGAGAGGGCCCGCTCCAATCCCACGGGCAGGCGGGGATGGGTAATGCCGATAAAGCAAGTTTCCACAGCGGCAAACCCAGATCCTTCCCAAAGCAGCCGAGCCAGTTTACAGGCTTCGGCATTGGCCTCGGGATCGCTGGAGCCGCGACCCACAAACAGGAGCACGGTTTCTGCTTCTGGGATCCGCTGCGGTTGGGCGGCCATCAAAGCGGCCAATCGGTCTCGCAGCAGTTGCAGGATCTCGATGCGGATCCCCAACGGCCCACCGTAATGAATGCGCAACTGGGGATAGAGGGCCTGCAGGCGATCCAGTTCCATCGTCACATCGAACTTGTTGTGGCGCGCCCCAAAAAGCAGCAGCGGCAGGGCCACGATCTCCTGCCACCCTTGGGCCAAGCATTGTTCCACCCCCTGGGCAATACTGGGCTGGGCTAGCTCCAAAAAGCAGGAGATCACCGGCCGATGGGGGGTGAGGGATTGATAAACTTGGGCCAGCTCCAGAAAGGCTTGCTGCCCTTCAGGGTCACGGGATCCATGGCCGATGAGCAACAGGGGCAAGGCAGGAGAAGAAAACTGCCCAACCGCACGGGGAGGGGAAAAACTGAGGACATCCAACACAAAAAACTCCGTTCCTTGTGAATCGCAAGGGGTACAGGACAACGGCAGGTGGGTGTTCTGGCTGAGGGAGGGATCCCATCACAGTTGCGTCACAGTGGCGGACTTGCACCGCACTTTCCCCAGTCTGCCTGAGCCTTTTAGGTTAGCTTGCCGCTTGTCGTTCACCAAGCCCCCTGGGGGGGATGTCCTTGTCTGCCAGAAGATAGCCCTGAGGCATGAGCGGTACGGCAGACTCATGCTCAAAGGGCAGCAAAACTGTTGCCGCGCTAATCCCCCTTGCCCCTGGGAGAGGGCCTAACGCCGGCCTGCCGGTCTGTGGGCTCGAAAGTGTCGCAGGCGCAGGGCATTGGCGACCACCGAAACGGAACTCAGGGCCATGGCTGCCCCCGCCAGCATGGGGTTGAGCAGCCAACCGGTGAAGGGGTAGAGCGCCCCGGCGGCAATCGGGATCCCGAGCGTGTTGTAGATAAAGGCGAAGAAGAGGTTCTGGCGGATGTTGTTGAGGGTGGCCCGGCTGAGTTGAATGGCTGTGGCGACTCCCCGCAGATCCCCCGACATGAGGGTAATATCGCTGGCGGCCATCGCCACATCCGTACCTGTACCAATGGCGATCCCCACATCAGCTTCTGCCAGAGCCGGAGCATCGTTAATGCCATCTCCCACCATCGCCACCCGCCGTCGCGGTTGTCTTAGGCTGCGTATGTAAGCTGCCTTCTGATCCGGACGGACTTGGGCAATTACCCGCTGAATGCCTGCTTGCCGAGCAACCGCTTGGGCCGTAGTGGGGTTATCCCCGGTTAGCAGGATCACCTCTAGACCCATCTGTTGCAGCTGTTGCACTGCCTCAGGAGAGGTGGGTTTGAGCGGATCGGCAATGGCCAACAGCCCCACCAGACTCTGGGATTGCGCTACGCCGATCACCGTTTTGCCCTGGCTTTCCCAATTCTGAACCCGCTCTGACCAAGAGGGATCCCAGGGGATCCCCATCTCCTGTAGCCAGCTCAGCCGACCGATGCGAATCCACTGATCTTCCACCCAAGCTTCTGCCCCACTGCCTACCCTTGCCTGAAAGTGCCAGGCAGGAGGGATCACAATTTTTTCGGCTTCGGCTTTCTGCACCACCGCCTGGGCCAAAGGATGTTCCGAGTGCCGCTCCACTGCCGCTGCCAGGCGCAACACCGTCAGGGGAGAGGAGCCATTAGCCCAAATATCGGTGACAGTGGGACGACCTTCGGTCAGGGTGCCGGTTTTGTCCAAGACCACCGTGCGCAAGTCGTGGGCCAATTCCAGGCTGTCGGCACTTTTCACCAGGATCCCCAATTCCGCCCCTCGTCCCACGGCCACCAGGATCGAGGTGGGGGTCGCCAACCCCAGCGCGCAAGGGCAGGCGATGATCAGCACCCCAATTGTGTTCACCAAGGCCAGTGTCGGGTTATCGGCCAGCACCCACCAGAGCACAAAAGTTAGAACTGCCACCCCAATCACCGCCGGCACAAACCAGGAGGTGACCCGATCCGCCAACTGTTGAATCGGAGCTTTGGATCCCTGAGCTTCCTGCACCAAGCGCACGATCTGGGCCAGAACTGTGTCTTTGCCCACCCGCCGCGCTTCCATCACAAAGCTGCCCGTCTGATTCAGCGTTGCCCCAATCACCTCATCCCCCGCCGATTTGACAACAGGCAGGCTCTCGCCGGTCACCATCGACTCGTCGAGGGTGGAGGATCCCTCTAGGATTACCCCATCCACCGGCACCTTCTCGCCGGGGCGCACCCGGATCCGATCCCCCACCTGCACTTCCCGAATCGGAATATCCTGCTCCACCCCATGGCGAATTACCCTTGCCGTTTTCGGTTGCAGCCCGATCAGCTTGCGAATGGCCTCAGAGGTTTGCCTTTTGGCCCGTTGCTCCATCCACTTGCCCACCAGAATCAGGGTGGTGACCACCGCCGACACTTCGTAATACACATCGGGATGCAGTCCCTGCCGATGGAAAGAGTCGGGGAAAACCGTTGGGAAAATGGAATAGAAGAAAGCCGCGCTCGTCCCCAAGGCCACCAGCGTGTTCATATCCGCTGAACGCCGTTGCCAAGCGGCCCAAGCGCCTCGATAAAAATGCTTGCCCACCCAAAACTGCACCGGAGCCGTCAGCAGCAACTGCAACCCAGGATTGTGCAGCCACATGGGAAAGCCCGGGATGTCCATCCCCAGCATCATCGGCAGGGATCCGATCACCAGCACCGTGCTGATGCCCACCCCTATCGCCACCTTGAGCTTCAGTTCCCGTTCTGCGGCCCGTTGGGCGATCCGCTCTGGATCCGACAGATCGTCCAGCTGCCAATCCTCCTGGATAAGGCGCGCCCGATACCCCGCCCGCTCCACCGCCCGAATCAGCGCCTGCGGATCCACCAGCCTGGGATCCCCTTTGACGGTGGCCTGCTCGCTGGCAAAATTCACTGATCCGTGGGACACCCCCTGCACCTGAGTGAGGGCCTGTTCGATGCTGCGGGCGCAGGAGGCACAGCTCATCCCTTGCAGGGCCAACTGCCAAGTGCCCTCAGGAGAAGGCGCAGAGGCCGATAGTGCACCCGATGACCCTTTATGGGCAGACATGGCAACACCTTGTTGATGAAACGACAGCTACTCTCCACCCTGGGCAGGGCGAAGGCAGCCATCTGTACAGAAATTCAAAACAGACGCCCGACCGTTCCCGGCCCAAAATTGACTAGGCCGGGGGATATCCCACCTGGGTGAGGGCCTGCCGCAAATCGCTCACAGACCGCTCAGAAGTGATCCGCACCTGTTTGGTTTTGGGATCCCCTTCCACCTGCGCCTGGGGATCCAGTTGCCGCACCGCTTGCGCAATGGTGTCTATACAGGCCCCACAGGCCAGCTTGGGCACCGTCAAAACAACCTGCATCTTGGAAAACCCCCCCAATGCCACTGAAAGGATGCTAAACCTTACAGTGGGCTGGAAGGTCAAGAGGGAGGCTGAGGCTCGTCCATATTCCAGCGGTAGTCCACCTGATAGCCCCGCTGTCGCCACTCTTCCTCCAGTTGCACCTGTTGGGTGAGGGCTTTGCGCAGGGAGTTGATCAGCTCTTGCGTGCGGCCTCGGTTGCCAAAATCCTGTTCCTCTACTGCCGGAAAGGTTTGCCGCTCCAACACCCGCAGCAGAAATTCGTAGTGGATATGAGCCGGCACAGGAATACGTTTCATCGATCCAAGCAATCCTTAGAGATCAATTGTTCTCGCAGAGATCCATTGATAAATGGTTTTCATTCACTGAGATGACAACAGGTGGCGCACAGCTTGGCCGGGATCCGGCTGGGTCACCAGCGCTTCCCCCACCAGCACAGAGCGCACCCCCCAGGCCCGCAACTGCTGCAGATCGGCGGGGGTATGGATGCCGGACTCGCTGACCACAGGCAGATCGCCAAGGAGCTCCGAGTGGGCGGCCAACAGGTCGCGCGTTGTGTTCAAGTCCACCGCAAAGGTTCTCAGATCGCGATTGTTGATGCCAATGAGCACCCGTCCTTTGGCCTGTTGCAGGTGCGGCAAGGCCAAAACCCGCTGCAACTCTTGGCAAGTGTGCACCTCCAACAGAGCCGCCATGCCCAGTTGCTGAATGAGCTTGAGAAAATAGCCCAAATCCGCATCCGAGAGAATGGCGGCAATCAAGAGCACCGCATCTGCCCCCAGGCTGCGGGCCCAGAGGATTTGGTAAGGGTAGAGGATGAACTCCTTGCAGAGGATGGGGATCCCTACTGCCTGACGGATCCGGCGCAGATACTCGCCGCTGCCCTGAAAGAACCGCTCATCTGTGAGCACCGAGAGGCAACTGGCCCCACCGGCTTCATAGCTCTGGGCAATGGCTACCGGGTCAAAGGGATCCCGGAGGATGCCGCGGCTGGGAGAGGCTTTTTTGACCTCGGCAATCACAGAGATAGGGTGAGGCGACTGGGTGAGGGCCGCCACAAAATCCCGCACCGGCGGAGCCTGATCCAGTTGCCGTTGCAATTCCTTGAGGGGAAGCTGCTCCCGTTGCCGCTCCACCTCCTGCTCTTTATGCCAGACGATCGCTTCCAAAATGTGGCGCGGTTTGGCTTCCGGCGCTGTTGTCTGGTACACCTGAGAGGCTACGACCACCGGCGGGGCAGGAGAACGCCGACGAACAGAAAGCGGCTCACCTTGCAGCTCCATACAAACCCTGAGCAGAACCCTACACCACACCCTAGACTACCTTAGTGCTCCGCCACCGGTTTGAATAGCTACCCCAGGCATCCCCAAAACTCATCTGGCGAAGGCGTTTTTTTTACCCTATGGTTGAGTCTAGAAAGGTGGTGTAGTCTTTATGCGCCTCGGCGAGCCATGTTCTGGCGGCCGTTCATTTTTCCCCGGCCAGGGGCAGTGGCTCGGTGAGGTCAAGGCTGGTGCTGTCCATGCTGTTTTAGAGGAGTTCAGGCGTGCTGTACCTAGCAGAGCTATCCAAGCCGATTGGATTTGCCAAGTCGTCTCTGCAATTGCTGGCCAAGCAGCAGCAGGACAATACCTGGGTGGCCGTGAACGAAGAATCCATTACCTTGGAAGGCCGCATCGCCCAGGAGGCTGGGCGCTTCAAGGATGGGTCATTGGTGCTGGCGGAAATCTCCGGCAACCGTCAGGTCGCCCGCATCAGCGAAGCCGCTCGCCAACTGGTGACCTATCTGCAAAACTTCAGCCAACTTCAGCTCAGAGCCCGCAGCCAGGAGGAGGAGATCGAGGTTTGGAAACAGTCCCTCACCTTTCAGGCGCATGAGCTTACCCGCCGCGAGATGGAGCTAGCAGCTCAAGAAGAAGAGGTGCAGCGGCTGTATGAGCAATACAAGAGTGTGGAGGAAGATCGCAAACTTCTGGACAGCCTCAAAGAGGAACTGGCAGCCCAGCAAGCTTACTTGGCTGAACAACAGCGCCTGATCGGAGAGCAGCGGGAAGCTCTGAATCGGCAGCGGCAAGAGTTGGAAGCCCAGTTGCAAGAAGCTCGCTCCAGCCGCTTGGGGGAGGCAGAAGCAGCGCAGCTACAGGCTTTGATGCAACAGCTCCAGGAGAGTCTGCATCCGGCTGGAGATCCCTTGGCGCTTCTGCAAAGCTTGAAAAGCCACATTCAGCAGCAGCAGGAGCACTTGAATCAACAGATTGCCCAACTGGAAGCAGAACGTCAGCAGGCCCAGGCCCGGCAAGACGAGCTGGATCGAGACTACCGCGCTTGGCAAGAACGCCACACCGCTTGGTGGGGATCCCAACGATCCCTGGAGCAGAGCCAAGCCGAATGGCATGCCCGCCAGGGATCCCTGCGAGCCCATCAAGAGCACCTGCAGAGGATTCTCCAGCAGCTGCAATCTCAAGAGAGCCTATACCAGAAAGCCTCTCGTCTGGTGCAGGAGTACGACTTCATCGTCGATGGCAGCAGCAACGGCGGGTCAGGTGCCTCAGGGTCTGCGATCTCGGTCGAGGAGCTGGCGGCCTTGGTGAGCCAACTGCGCCGAGATTACGAGCAGCGGGCAGCCCAAGTCAGCCAACAGCGGGCCGAGCTGGAGCAAAACCGGCAAACCCTGCGGGAGCTGCAAGAGCGGCTGGCCACCGCCTCTCCGGAGGAGCGGTTCGACATCGAACTGGATATCGACTACGCCCAGTCTGCCTGCAGCGCCCTAGAGGAAGCCCTGCTGCCTCAGGAGAAAAACCTGCAACGGGAATACGAGGAGCTGGCCCGCCAGGAAGCCCGCCTTAGGCAGCTTCAAAATCAGGCTGCCGCCCCAGTTCAGGTCGATATCGGGCCGATCCTGGAGCAGATCGGCAGCCAGAAGCAGGAGCTTCTCCAAGAAAAAAGCCGCCTGCAAACCCTCGTCCACCAACTGGAATCCTCTCTGCCCTTTCAACAAGAGCAACTGGCCCGCCAGCAGCAGGAATTGCAGCAGCAGTGGCAACAGTTGCAGCAAGAGGAGGGATCCCTGCGGGCCCGCACCCAGGCGATGGCAGAAACCTGGGGCCGCCTCAACCATCTGCAGGCCACCCTCTACCCCGAGCGAGATCGCTGGGCGGAGTTAGCGGAACAACTGGCTCAGTTGGAGGCAGAGCTGGCTCAATATCAAGAAAGGGGCTCCACGGCCAGCGCCCATGTCCAGCAGGTGCAATCGCTCCTGGCCGCCCTCACCCAGCGGTAAGGAGCTGTGTCCTGTCGTCTTCCCAAGCAGGCAGGCAGTGCCCACACATTCCTTTTGACACAAAAGGATAGCTTGGTAGCCCCGTACTTGAGGACGGGGCGGAAAAGCCCTTGAGCCACTTTAGTTGCTTCTTTAGAGCTTCTCCAGGAAAACAACCTACTGCGGTGCCAAACCCGCGCGGCAATGACTAACCTGGAGGAACTGAAGTCCTCCGAAGTAAGCAGAACTTTGAGGTTATGCCTCAAAAGACTATCTAGGGGCGTCTTGACAGCGCCTTCGCCAGTCCATTTTGGGCTGCGTAAGAATCCCCTGCCTTCAGGCGCTGGGAGTGTCAAGGGCTTGACGGCCTCAACCAAAGACAGCAAATCTGGTAAAATTCGGTAGCGCCTTGTAGATAGCGGGATCCCAACTTCTCGAGGCAGAGGAGCAGCGGAGATCTCCGCATTTTATCTGTCAGGAGTGTTCCAGTGTGAGGTCAGCTCGTGCGAATTGCAGTTGATGCGATGGGAGGTGACTACGCTCCCGAAGAGATCATCAAGGGCGCCCTGCTGGCCCATCGCTATCTTCAGGTGGGGATTGCGCTGGTCGGCCGTCCAGACGCGCTTGAGCCTTTCTTGCCCCGGCCCCTGCCTCCTGGGATCACCGTCGTGCCCGCTGAGGAGGTAGTGGGCATGGCGGAAGAGCCCCTGGCGGTGCGCAGGAAGCCGCAAGCCTCTATCAACGTCTCCATGCAACAGGTGCGCGCCAAGCAGGCAGATGCAGTGGTGGCTGCCGGCAACACTGGGGCTACGATGGCCGCTGCCTACCTCAACTTGGGCCGATTGGCGGGGATCGACCGCCCGGCCATCGGTGCTCTTTTGCCCACTTTGAAGGGCAAGCCGGTCTTGCTTTTGGATGTGGGAGCCAACGTGGACTGCCGGCCCCGCTTCTTGGAACAATTTGCCCGCATGGGATCCCTCTACTGCCAGTGCGTGCTGGGGATTGAGAAGCCGCGGGTGGGCCTGCTCAACATTGGCGAGGAGCCCAACAAGGGCAACGACCTGGCCCTGGCCACCCATCAGCGCCTGACCCAGTTGCCGGGGATTCACTTTGCCGGCAACGCCGAGGGGCGAGACGTGCTGACGGGGGACTTTGATGTGGTGGTGTGCGACGGCTTTGTGGGCAACGCCCTGCTCAAGTTTGCCGAGAGCGTCGGCCAGGTGATCACCCAGGTGCTGCGGGAGGAGTTGCCCCGCGGCTGGCGTGGCAAGCTGGGCTGCTGGCTGCTGCAGCCCAATCTGAAGCAGGTGAAGCGGCGCATGGACTATGTGGAATACGGCGGCGCTTTGTTGCTGGGGGTGAACGGCATCTGCGTCATTACCCACGGCAGCTCCAAGGCGGCGATGGTCTACCATGCCATTCGCCTGGCCAAAGAGGCGGCGGAGCAGAAGATCCTACAGCGGCTGCAAGCGGAAATGGCCGACTCTCACCCATCCAAAGTCAATGCCGGAGAGAATGCTCCTCCTCTGGCCTCAGCCTCTAACCCCAGTCCAGAAGCCCTGCCGGTAGGATCCCTGGATCGGGTGGAAGGATAGCGTTCATGCCCAGCAATGGCCTCCCGAGCGTGCGGCTGGTGGGGGTGGGGGCTGCCCTGCCGACTCCCTGCCTGAGCAACGACGACCTCAGCCAGATCGTGGAGACTTCCGACGAGTGGATCTGGCCCCGCACCGGCATTCGCCAACGGCGCATCCTGCCCCCCGACCTCAGCCTGGTGGATTTGGCGGCGCAAGCGGCAAAGGCTGCCCTGGCGCAGGCCGGCATCCCGCCCCAGGAGCTGGATCTAATCCTCCTGGCCACCTCCACCGGCGTCGATCGCTTCGGCTCCGCTCCGCGGGTGCAAGCAGCGCTGGGGGCGACACGGGCGGTGGCTTTTGACCTGACGGCAGCCTGTACAGGGTTTGTGTTTGCTGTGGCCACGGCGGCCCAGTTTCTGCAAACCGGGCTGTACCGGCGGGCGCTGGTGGTGGCGGCGGACGTACTCTCTCGCACAGTGGACTGGACAGATCGCACCACCTGTGTCCTATTTGGGGACGGGGCAGGGGCGGTGGTGCTGGAAGCCGCAAGAGAGGGGGACGGCGGCATCCTCAGCATCGAGCTGCGCAGCGATGGCAGTGGCAGCGAGCTGCTCAGCCTGGCCATGGCCACCGAGGCCAGGCCCCTGGTGGGATCCCTGCAGGTGGGTCAATACCACTGCTGCCCCATCGCCATGAACGGCCGTGAGGTGTACAAGTTCGCCGTCCAAGCGGTGCCGGAGATTATCGAGAAGGCTCTCTTTCGAGCTGGGATTGCCGCAGCAGCCGTGCAAGGCTACTTCATCCACCAGGCCAACCAGCGCATCCTCGATGCTGTGGCCAAGCGGCTGCAGTTGGATCCCCAGCGGGTGGCCAGCGTTCTGGAGCGCTACGGCAACACCTCCGGCGCCTCGGTGCCGATTGCGCTGGCCGACTGGATTGGCCAAAGGCGGTTTGGCCCTGGGGATTTGGGGGTGATGGCTGGCTTCGGCGCCGGCCTCACCTGGGGAGCAATTGTCTTTCGTTGGGGCAGATGAGTTGGAGAGTATTGAACTGATGAGCGTTGCCTGGATCTATCCCGGTCAGGGATCCCAAGTCGTGGGCATGGGAAGGGATTTACAAGATTGGCCAGGGGCGGCCCGCAAGTTGGCTGTGGCCCGCGAGGTGCTGGGATGGGATCCCCTGGCGCTCTCGGAAGAGCAGATCCATCAGACCGGCTACACGCAGCCGGCTTTATTCACTGTATCGGCCCTGCTGACGGACTATCTCTACGCTCAGGGTCAGGCTCCCGCCTGTACAGCCGGCCACAGCTTGGGAGAATATAGCGCCCTCTACGCCGCGGGGGTATTTGATTTTGAGACTGGCCTGCGGCTGGTGGCGCTGCGGGGCCAGTTGATGGAAGCTGCAGGGGATCCCCCCGGCAGCATGGCGGCGCTGATTGGGTTTGATCGCGACAAGCTGGAGCACCTGTGCCAGATGACTCCCGATGTGGTCATTGCCAACGACAACAGCCCGGATCAGGTCGTGATCAGCGGCTCGGTCGAGGGGGTGCAGGCCATCTGTGAGCAGTTGCAGGCCAAGCGCACCGTTCCCCTCAAAGTCAGCGGCGCCTTCCACTCGCCCTTGATGCAGGCGGCGGCGGAAACCTTTGCCCACACCTTGCGCGAGGTTGACTTTCAGGCTCCGCGAGTGCCGGTCTACAGCAATTGCACGGCTGCCGCTAGCCGAGATCCCCAGGTCCTCAAGCAGGCACTGCTGTCTCAGATGACTGCCCCAGTCCGCTGGCGAGAAACGGTGCTGCAGATGGCCGCCGACGGCATCCGAGAGGTGTGGGAAATCGGCCCTGGCAATGTGCTGACGGGCTTGGTGAGGCGAACGGCACCTGCCCTGGGACGGTGCAACATCAGCAGCCTCAGCATCGGCTAAGGGATCCCGGCAGCCCTGTTGCTGCAAGTTGCGTTGCTAGCTCCTCAAGGGAGAAGGGCTGCGGGTGAGGAAACCTCCCCAAACAGCAGTTAGGATCAATGAAAACCTGTTTCTGGGGCCGACGATGCCGTCTTCTCCCCCTCGCCAGCTTTGGGTCAATGCTTTTCCCGCTTTGGCTGGCCTTGCCGTGGCCCTCGGCAGCCTGGGATCCGGCGGATCCCTGTGGCAGTCGGGGGCAGCCGCTTTGGCTACGGGCATGACCGGCTACCTCGCCTCCGCCCTGGCTGGGAGTGAGTCCAAAGCCAAAATCCACCTGCTGGAGCAATCTCTGGAGCACCTCAAAAGCCGGCAAGAGCTAGGTTTACAGCACCTGCAAAACGAGCTGGCCGATCTGCGGGCTGCTCTTGCCAATTGGACACCCCTTCGGCAGGAAGAGAAAGCCGGCGATGGAACTGATGCTCAAACCTATTTTGAGTTGGGATCCCAGATCCAAGCTCAGCAAGAATTGCTTTCACAATTGCGTACAGAAGAGCAGAATCTAAAAGCCTCAATAGAAGACTTGCAAGCCAAAAAACAAGAGCTTGTACAACTTTTGAAAGAGTACGTTGCGAAAATTGACCAACTCCGCTGCAAACGGGATCTTTTGGCCCAAGAGATCGCCCGCCTTAATCAAGCTCGCCAAGCAACAGGCTGCAGCAACTTTGCCGCCCACCCCTCTGGGTTTGGAAAGGGATCCCTGGGCTTCAGCTCCGTTTCTGCCACCGCCTACGACGAAATTCTTGCAGCTATTGAGGAGCGAGTAAACGACTTGGACGACATGGCAAAAGCGATGGCAGAGCTGAGCTCGCTCGAGGGCAGATGGTAGCCTATCAGACGCCTTCCGAGTCCGGATCTATTTCATGAATTCGCCGCAGGGATCCCTTATTAAAGGCCGGGAAGCGTAGATAGGGGTACTGTTCCTTGGCCTGCTGCAGCTCTTGAAAGGCGGGGGCCAGGTGGTCTTGGGGGGAGATCCCTGTCACGACACACCAGATCTTGGTGCGTGTCAAGGCCACAAAAGCTTGGTTGCGCCGGCGCAGTTGCTCTTCCACACTGAGCCCCGGTTCGGTGGCGTTTTGAAACTGGCAAACGTAGACTTTCCAAGCTTCATTGCCTTTGGCCCGGAAGATCCCCGCTAGGGTGACATGCCCCGGCAAGCGGAAAATATCCTGACCGGCATCTTCGCCGGCTATGAGAGCTCTAATTCCTCTTTGTTTGAGCTTGGCCTTCAGGCTTTCCCAATAAGGTCTGCTCTTCTTGAAGCTGCCTACACCGGTAACCAGGAGATCCTCCGGCTGAAAACTCCACTGCTTCAGGTCGCGCTCGATTTGTTGGGCAATCCAATTCTGCTCCTCTTCCTCAGAAGGGAAGGTGCGCCAGATTAGCAGCGATTGCGGATCCACCTTGGGCTCAAAGTCTTCTTGATCGATGGGATGGCAAGCCTTGCGGGTGAGGGTAATTGTGGATCCAGGCTTACGAAAATCGCCTTCTACCACTTCGTAACCTAAATTTTCCCACTGCCCTTTTTGAGTAACTCCCTGCAAAGGCTGGTCTCCACGCAAAAGACCCATGTTGATGGCATGGGCAGCCATGAGAATAATCTTCGGAGTGCGGTAGCAATGGGGCAACACAGTGGCCCGCCCTCCCAACTGCACTTTGGGCTTGCCTGTCTCGTCGCGCCCGAATAGCTCGGCTATTCCTGGCACCGTCAGCGAGCCAATGCCCTGGGCTTCGTCATAGGCCCAATAGAGCCGTTTGGGATCCCGTAAAGCCCGATAGGCTAAACGGTAAAAGGCAGGGGGCAAATCTTGACCTTCATCGATCAAAATAACATCGAAGAGCTGAGGGATTTCCTTGGCTTCTTTTTCTAACTTTTCGCAGACGTAGTCGAAGGGCTCAGTTGTATAGTCATTTTTATCCCTTAGCTCTGCCTTTGCCCGCTCCAAGCTTTTGGGCGTTAAGCCACATTCGTTAGCGAGCAATCGATAGAACCCAGTTTGATTTTGGGATCCCCAGGCGTGCATCACCTGGATCTTTTTCCAGTCCGGCTCAAGGTCAAACTTGCTCTGACAGACCTTTGAGATTTGCTCGCGAATTTGGTGATAGAGAGAGCGGGTGTAAAAAACTACCGCAATGTCCCAATCGGGGTGGTCGGCGTGGATCTTGGCCGCTCTGCGAGTCAAGACTACCGTTTTGCCTGTCCCCGCCAGGCCCCGCAACCGCTGTGGCCCCTCAGGATATTGGGTGGCAATTTTGCGTTGGTCTTCATCAAGCTTAAAGATCTGCTCTTGGACGCGACGGATCACCGCCTGGGGATCGTAGCTGTAAGATATTGGGTCATCGCCGGGATCCCCCAACTTTATTCCCAACGTTTTGAGGATCACTTCCCATTCTGTGGCGTTGAGAGGAGCGCCATTGGCCTTTTTGGCCGCATACAGAGTCTGCCGCAACTGCTCTGGATGCTCCAAATCATCTGCAAAAAGCAGCGCCCCGAGAAACGGGGGATCCCCGAAGCGCTCCTGCCATTCTTGTCGCCGAATGCGAGGCAAAGCCAGCCGATATTGCCAGGCAACGCGAGCTTGGAGAGGCCGGGTTTCCGGATTTTGCTGCAGCCAATTCTTGATCTGAAACATTTGGTTATCGGCCTGCCCCAAGGGGGTCTCGGTTTCCCTGTGCCACTCCCGCATGCGCCACTGGCTGCCGTCGATGGCTTCGATATTGTAAAGGTTGCAGCCCTTACACTCGAAAACCCAAAAGCCCAGTTCAAAATGAATCAATAGGATGTCGGGCTTGGCCGTGACGTGGCCCTGATGGTTATAGATACTGAACTGATGGAGGAGGTAGCCGGGATCGGATCCCAGGGCCTGCCGCAGCGCATTCCAAACCACTGCTTCCGCAGCTACCCCAGGTAAGCTGTCGTCCAGAGCGCCGTCGGGTTGAAAGTGCATGGGGGATCCCTCGTTTTCCAACTTGAACCCAATGTACAACAGGAAACCTGAGCTCTTGGGGAAGGATCCAAAGCCCCTAAAGCAAAGACTCAGGTCGGATCCGGGGATCCACCCACATCAAGAGCAGATCGGCCAACAAATTGCCCAGAATGAGCATCACGGCCCCCAGCAAAAGCCCGGCCATCACCACGTTGATGTCGAAGCTCTGGACCGCTTCCAAGAGCAGCTTGCCCAGCCCCGGCCAGTTGAAGAAAAACTCGGCAATAAAAGAGCCGCTGAGCAAATTGGCAAACTCAAAGCCCAAGATCGTGATCAAGGGGTTGACGGCGTTGCGCAATGCATGCAGCCAGATCACCCGCCATTCCGGGATCCCACGCGCCCGCGCCGCCTGGATGTATTCCTGCCGCAGCACGTCCAAGAAGTTGCCGCGGGTAATCCGCTGCAGCCCGGCAAAGCTGGTGATGCTCAGGGCCAGCGTGGGCAAGAGCAGGTGACGGCCCAGATCCAGCAGCTTTCCCCCCCAACCCAGCTCGGCAAAATAAACACTGGTCATCCCGCCCACCGGCAGCCAGCCCACGTTTTGGGCCACGATCAGCAGCAAAATGGCTAGCACAAAGCTGGGCATGGCCTGCCCCAGGTAGCTGAGCAACTGCAACGCCCGATCCAGAGGAGTGTTCTGCTGCAGCGCCCCCAGGATCCCCAGCGGAATGGCGATCATCCAAGTCAGCAAAACGGAGCACACTGCCAACAGCAGGGTGGCGCCGGCGCGGGAGAGGATGAGCTGCGCTACTGGCACGCGATAGGTGTAGCTGACGCCAAAATCCCCCTGCAGCAGATTGCCCAGCCAGGTCAAATACTGCCAAAGCAAGGGTTTATCCAAGCCCAGCCGCGCCTCTTCCTGGGCGATAAACTCCTGGCTGATACTGGGATCCGCCCGCAAGGGATCCAAAAAATCGCCGGGGGCCAGTTGCAGGAGCAAAAAGCTGAGCACCGTGATCAGCAGCAGCACCGGCACCGCTTGGACCAGCCGCTGCAAAACAAGGGCTAGGGGAGGCCAAAGGCTGAACACCCGTCCAGCAGGGGGAGAAGAGGTTGCGGCCACAGGCAGAAGTCGAGTTGAGCGAGGTCCAAATCTCCCTGGGAGTGGGATCCCTGTCGAACTATGCTGCCATTCTCGCGGCCAAATTTCCAGGTTGCTGCCTGGCTTGGAACAGGGCGCAGTTGCCCGTTAGGGGAATTGGGGGTTAAGCCAATCCGGCAGGCGCAAGCTAAGGCGGTAGACTAGTTAGAAGCTTTTTCGATGAGTTGCCGTTGGGAAGATCTCTTGCGAAACCTGTTTCTTACCGGCGCTAGCGGCTGTCTGGGGCATTATGTGTTGGAGCGCCTGGCCCAACAAAGGGATCCCGAGTTTCCGGAGCAGCCCGCCTACCACCTGTACATTCTTATCCGCAACCCCAGCCGCCTGCGGTTGCCCCCGGAGCGTTTGCCTGCCCCCATCACCCTGGTGGCCGGCGATCTCCTGCGCATTCGGGAACACGCCGCCCTGCTGCGGCAGATGGATGGGTTGATCCACATGGCGGCGGCTTGGGGGGATCCCACCCTGACCTGGGCGGTGAACGTCACCCACACCTTGGAGTTGCTCAGCTTGTTGGATCCGGAGCGCTGTCAGCAGGTGATCTACTTTTCCACTGCCAGCCTTTTGAATCAAGCGTTAGAACCTTTGGCCATCGCCGGCCAGGCCGGCACCGACTACATCCGCAGCAAGTACGCGATGCTGCTGCGACGGCAGGAAAGCAGCTTCTGGCCAGATCGCCTGCTCACCCTCTACCCCACCCTGCTGTTTGGCGGCAGCCCCCACCACCCCTACTCCCACATCACCGCCGGCCTCAAGGAGGTGCTCCGCTGGCTGGATTTGATCCGCTTTTTGCGGGTGGATGCCAGCTTCCACTTCATCCACGCTGCCGATGTGGCCGAGATGGTGGCCCATTGGGTGGCCCATCCGCCGGGGGGAGGGGATTGGGTGTTGGGCAACCCCCCCTTGTCGGTGGATGAATGCGTAGAGCAGGTGTGCGCCTATTTTAAAAAACGGATTTATTTCCGCCTGCCCCTGCCCATCGGCCTATTTCGCGCCCTAGCCTTCCTACTTCGGGTGCGACTTTCGGCCTGGGATGAGTACTGCCTGCGCCACCGCCACTTTGTCTATCCGGCCCTCTCCCCAGCAGCGCTGGGCTTGCCCTGCCGCTTCCCTACCGTAGCCTCTCTTCTCGACGCCTACCTCTAGGCCACCTTTGATAGAGTCACGCAACTCCCCTCTCCCCAGGGGTAAGGGATCCCGACAGGGATCAGCCGGCAGAGGCCACTGCTTCTCTGTGAGCCAAGCCTTGAAGCTGAGCAGCAATGCGCTCCCGGTCGAGCCTCTGGCCGATGAACACCAGGCGGGTCAACCGCGGCTCTTGCGGGCGCCAGGGGCGGTCGTAGTAGGTCTCAAATCGGGATCCCACCCCCTGCAGCACCAGGCGCATCGGCTTGTGGGGCACGGCCACAAACCCCTTTACCCGGTAGAGGCATTCCTCTTGAGCCAGTTGACGCAGTTGGGCAACTAGGGATCCCGGCTCATAGCTGCCCTCCAGGCTGAGGCAGAAAGACTCAAAAGCTTCGTGCTCGTGCTCCTCCTCGAAGTCGTGGTGGCTGGGGCGGCGCTCCAACTGATCCTCCACCGCCGCCTGGAAGCCCAAGAGCACTTCTGGGGCAACCTGGCCCCGCTCACAGGGGAGAACTCGAACCTCAGGGCGCAATTGTTGCCGCAGCCAGCTCTCCACCTGGGTTCGCTCCTTCGGCGTGATCTGATCCACCTTGCTCAGCAGCACCAAATCAGCGCAGCTCAACTGATCCTCAAACAGCTCCTCAATGGGAGTCTCGTGATCCAGGCTCTCATCGGCCTGACGCTGCGCCTCCAGCGCCGCCAGATCCCCCACCAGTTGCCCAGAAGCCAGGGCCTGGCCATCCACCACTGCAATCACCGCATCCACCGTGGCGCCGGTGCGAATGGTGGGCCAGCGGAAAGCCTGCACCAGCGGCTTGGGCAAGGCCAATCCTGAAGTCTCAATCAGGATGCAGTCCAGCTCTGCCCGCCGCCGCAGCAGAGCCTCCATGGTCGGCAAGAACTCCTCCTGCACCGTGCAGCAGAGGCAGCCGTTGGCCAGCTCCAGAATGGGGATGGAGCCCCCTCCCTCGCAGAGTTGGCAATCCCGCAGCAGTTCGCCGTCGATGCCCACTTCGCCAAACTCATTGACCACTACGGCGATGCGGCGGCCCTGGTTGTTGAGCAAAAGGTGACGGATCAAAGTGGTCTTGCCGGATCCCAAAAATCCGGTGATGACCGTAACCGGAACTTTGTGCATCTTGATTTGCGCATTCGGCCTTCCCAGTCTCTACCCGTGCTTCCCTCTCTGTCCATCCCGGCAGGGGGGATCCCCAAAAAAAGGCCCCCTGCCGGGGGCCAAAGGTTGTGATCTCCGAGAGACTTCCGGGCTTATCGGATCGGCTTCATCCGGTAAACCGGCTCGTTCTCGCGGCTGATCCCCTTCTCAAAGCCGGCAGCAGCGGCGCGCGCGCGACCAGCATGCCACAGGTGACCGACGAAGAACAGGAAGCCGAAGATGAAGTTGTGGGCTGCCAGCCAGGTGCGCGGGCTGGTGAAGTTCACCGTGTTGATCTCGGTAGCCACACCCCCCACCGAGTTCAGGGATCCCAGCGGCGCGTGGGTCATGTACTCTACCGCACGGCGGGCCTGCCAGGGTTGGATGTCGTTCTTCAGCTTGTCCAGATCCAAGCCATTGGGGCCCAGCAGCGGCTCTTTCCAAGGGGCCCGCACATCCCAGAAGCGCATCGTCTCACCGCCGAAGATGATCTCGCCCGTGGGAGAGCGCATCAGGTACTTACCCAGACCGGTGGGGCCTTGGGCCTGGCCGATGTTCGCCCCCAGGCGCTGGTCGCGCACGATAAAGGTGAGGGCTTGGGCTTGCGAGGCTTCCGGGCCGGTGGGGCCGTAGAACTCGCTGGGGTAAACGGTGTTGTTGAACCAGATGTAGCAGGTGGCAATAAAGCTCATCAGCGAGACCGCCGCCAAGCTGTAGGAGAGATAGGCCTCTCCCGACCAGATAAGAGCACGGCGGGCCCAGCCAAAAGGCTTGGTGAGGATGTGCCAGATCCCACCGGCAATGCAGATGATGCCGATGTAGATGTGGCCGCCGATCACATCCTCCATGTTGTCCACGCTGATGATCCAGCCGTCGCCGCCAAAGGGAGACTTGAACAGGTAGCCGAAGATGACCGCCGGGTTGAGCGTGGGGTTGGTGATCACCCGCACGTCGCCACCCCCCGGAGCCCAGGTGTCATAGACGCCACCAAACCACATGGCCTTGGCCACCAACAGGAAAGCCCCCAACCCCAACAGGATGAGGTGGATCCCCAAGATGGTGGTCATCTTGTTCTTGTCTTTCCAGTCGTAGCCGAAGAAGGGGAAAGACTGCTCCAGGGTTTCCGGGCCGCGCACGGCGTGATAAATGCCTCCCAGACCCAGCACCGCGCTGGAGACCAGGTGCAGCACACCGATCACAAAGTAGGGGTAGGTATCGATCACCTCGCCGCCTGGGCCAACTCCCCAGCCCAAAGTGGCCACGTGGGGCATCAGGATCAGCCCCTGCTCGTACATGGGCCGATCCGGCGTGAAGTGAGCCACCTCAAACAGCAGCATCGCTCCCGCCCAGAAGACGATCAGGCCGGCGTGGGCTACGTGAGCGCCCAAAAGCCGACCGGAAAGATTGATCAAGCGAGCATTCCCGGCCCACCAGGCGAACCCGCCCTGGGTGCGATCCTGCATCGCTGCGGAACCAAACGTCGTTGAAGTCACTGAGGCCAGCCTCCGAAAACAGTAAAGGTCACAGTACAGCAAAAGATATGAGGTGAAAAGCAAAGGAGCTTAGGAATGGCCGAGCGCCTACCCATCCAATCCAAGACTTGAATAGGCGAACGCTCGGCCTCGGCTCTCACGTAAAGGATCGAGAGAACTCAAGCGTTCGACAGCCAGCGCCAGTTTAGAGCGCGTTGCCGCGGGGCAGGACTTCCTCGGGGAACTCAAAGCGCTCGTGC
>NZ_JANSHO010000068.1:0-61344 GCF_047502635.1 Synechococcus sp. RC10B2 | reverse complement strand
CCCCGATCAACCCCCGCCGCCGGTGCCCTCCCTTCTGCAGGCTACCCAAGCTGCCTCTAGCCTGATCCCGCCAGTGGATCGAGAGCAGGAAACCCAGCGGGCCTTGAGTGGGGCGGGACGGGCGGATCCCTTTGTGCCCCAAAACGTGCGTGCCCCTGAGCCAACCCTTAACCTGCCACCTCTACCTCCGCCGCCGGAGCTGCCGCCGCCCGGCAATGGTGGCGAAGTGCCCGTAGCAGTGACCACGCCGCTCCCGACCCCCACTCGTGACCCGGCGGCCTTTGCCCGCAGCGTGCAGGTTTCTGGGATGATCCAGATTGGTGGCGAATCCTTTGCTTTGGTTTCCGGCCCAGGCGTCATTCCTTCTGTGGTGCAGGCCGGGCAAAACTACCAAACTGCCAGGGTGGCCGGAGTGTCGGTGCCGGAGCGACGGGTTGTGCTCTCGGAAGGAGGCGAGACCGTCGTGAAGACAATGCAAGACACCACTGTGATCGTGGGTGCGCCCTAGCCGTGGCTATTCCAGAACACAACGAGACACCAGAGAGACTGGCGGTTTGATGCAGTCTCCTGTCTTTGGGCAAGGGATTTTTCCAAGGTCAAGTCTAACTCCCCTCTCCCTCTGGGAGAGGGGCTGGGGGTGAGGGGGGACTCCCTCTGGGAGAGGGGCCGGGAGCGAGGGAGTCTGGAAAAGTCAAAAACGGGGCTCGCTGTTGAGGCGGGACGGCTGCTGTTTTAAATAGCGCAAGAACTCCCGCAGTTCGGCCTCATTTAGTTGGTGGCGCGACTTTTTTTGGAAGCGACGCTCCAAGAACTCTTGTCCTTCCTTGCGGCCCCAGCCAATACGCTGCATCTCGACATCTGTTTGAGCAATGATGTCGGATAAATCATCTCCATAGGCCCCTGGCTCGCTCAGATTGGGCAACTCTGGGGAAGTCGGCTTCGCCGGGATCCCTATCGACTCAGGAGCTTGAGGGGCAGCAGAAGAGTGGGTGCGCCCATTGGCCAAGTCAGGAGTGGGCAGGTAGGGCATCCTGGCGGCAGCAGAATCCACCCCCAAGCTCAGGGAAGTTGTGGAATGACCGAATCCTGCGTGGTTTAAAGCGCGCTTCAGCGCAGCATCTTCTGCTTCTTCTACTGTGTTGGAGCCGGCAATACCACTGCCCAGAACCGTGTTGTTGACCACCACCTGGGCTTTGACGATGTAGATCCCTTCTTCTACGCGCAACAGATCGGTAAGCAAACTGCCCATGGGGTACCGATCTCGAAACTGTTGAATCATGTTTGCGCCGAAACCTGTCGCTGCTCGGGGCTTGACTACAAGCTAGCTTGAAAGTATGCCTCACATCCAGATCTCAATGCCTCAATCTCAAATCAACATCAGCTAAAGATGTCTAGCGAGCAGATCCCAAAGAAGAGAAGTCTTTCTTGGCAGTCAGCGTTCGGCTCGACAAAGGTATGCTATGGCCAAGGGATCCAGTCGCAAAGGTTGCCCCAGGTGGCTGGCTAGGGAGAACTGATCTATCATTGGCGCACAGCGAGGCATGACGGAAACCTATGGCTAGCGATACGACCGGGGCCAGCTCAGCCAGTTTGGGGCAGGCAGCCATTCGAGAGCGCAATTATGGCACTGCTTTGCAGTTGCTGCGGCGGGCTTACCGTGCAGATCCCAGCCCAGAGAATGCTCGTTGGCTGGCCACCGCCTACGAAGAAGCGGGGTATGCCCAATTGGCCGCCCTCTATCGAGAATTGGCCCAAGAGCACAGGAAGGCTCCCAAGGCAATTCAATTTCAAGCCCCCAAACCTCCCGGCACCCCTGAAGAACTGAAGCAGCCACCTCCTGAACCACCGGATCGCAAGACCATTCCCTTGCCCCAGCCGATCCCACACCCAACCCCACCGGCATCCTCTTCGGATCAGCCGGTTTGGGTTTACAAGCCCACCCCCATTGACCCCAAAAGCATCAGCCGGCAAACGCCCCTTCGACCTCAGGCCGCGGAGCCTGCCCCTTCCCCTCAACAATCGGCGGAGAGGAGTAACTATTTGCCGGTTCAACACGCGCCGGATTTGAAAAACCCGCAGCAGGGATCCCCCTTCCTGCGGCGGCTGAACCAACTGCATCGCCAGTTTAAGGATCGGCCCACGGCGGAGCTGGCTTTGCAACTGGCGGAAGCCTACGACGAGCAAAAGAACTTCAAAGAGGCCCAGCGCTACTACCGAGAAGTGTTGGATCTGGACGATTCCTGGCTGTTGCGACCGATGGTGCAAGAGCGCCTGGAAGAGCTGCGGCAACTGCAGGAGCAGGGCTCTTTGGCGGATCCCTCGGCCCAAAGTTGGCTCAAGCTGGCCGAGAAGTTGGAGCAGGAGGGGGAAATCGCCCGGGCCGAGCAAGTCTACCGCCAGATCCTGAAGATGGATACCACCCTGGACGTCCATGCCAAGGCTCGCAAGGGGCTCAACCGGCTCTATCCCGACGGGAAACGGTGAACGGCAGGCCGCCCCATTGCCTCTACAGCCGGCAAACCAGGAAGCAACTTCTCCTCAGCGAGGATCAGGATCCCGCGGGTCGAGGGCATCTCGCAGGCCATCTCCCAGCAAGTTAAAAGACAGGGAGGTGAGCACCACCATCAGGGTGGGGGCCAGCACCAGCCAGGGCTGCAGAATGATTACCGAAGCGTTGGTGGCCAGCGACAGCATGTTCCCCCACGAGGCATCCGGCTGTTGGATCCCCAGGCCGATCAAGCTCAGCACCGACTCTGCCACGATATAGCCGGGCACCGCCAAGGTTGCCGAGATCACCACGTAGGTGGTGGTCTGGGGCAGGATATGGCGCACCAGCAGATACAGGGATCCGGCCCCGGCCACCCGCGCCGCCTGCACAAAGTCTCGCTCCCGCAAGGACAGCACCTGCCCCCGAATCACCCTGGCCAAGCCCGCCCAACCCACCAAAGAGAGGATGGCCACAATCACCAAAAAGCGCTCGGCATTGCTGAAGGGCACACCGGTCAGCGGGTTCACCTGCAACACCGCCGCCAACGACACCAGCAAATACAGCGTCGGGATCGACATCAACACCTCAGTCAGCCGCATCAGCAGCGTATCCACCCAGCCGCCGAAGTAGCCGGATATGGCCCCCACCAGCAGACCGATGGGAAAAGAGATGCCGATGCCCACCAGGCCAACGAACAGGCTGACGCGCCCACCGTAGACCAGACGGCTGAAGTAGTCGCGACCTTGATCGTCCGTGCCCAGCAGGTGTAGCCGCGCTACGGGCAGCCCTTCCTCCGTCCGCAGAGGGACAGTGCCGAATAGGTGTCGATCCCAGGGGATCAAACCCAACCAACGGTAAGGGGTGCCGGCCACAAACAGGCGGATCCCGGCGGGACGGCTGGTATCCACCAAAAGCGGACGTTCGCCCGTTTCCAGATCCACCGGCCCCTGGCGAGTTGGATAAACGTGGGGTCCCAGCCAAGCCCCCGACTCGTCCCAAAAGTGAATGGCGGTGGGGGGCAGAAGGGATCCCCCCGGCTGCGATTCCAGCGGGCTGTAGGGGGCGACAAACTCGGCAAAAATGGCGCAAGTATAGAAAACGAGGAGGATGTAGGCTCCTGCTTGAGCCCAGCGATTTTGGCGAAGCCGTTTCCACCACTGCATGAGGCCAGGATCCCGGTTGGGCGAGCTTTCAGGGTAGCGATACCGCGCTTATTTTCCAATCAAATCCAGAGAGCCAGAAGGCCTGATTTCTGTAGTCTAGGTCTCTTACTCCGATCCCGAACAGCCCCAACTCAGGCTCCCCTCTCCCTTCTTCCCCAAGACGGCTCAGCCGGCCAGGGAATAGCTGGGGCTGTAGAGGGGCATCATTTCCATCCGAGCTGCGGCGATTGTCTGCGGCAGCACCCCGACCAGCCGCGCCAAAATGTCATCCGGCAACTGGCTGACCAAATCGGCAGAGAAAAATTCCTCCAAACTAAAAAGCAGCACCCGCGCCCGCTGGGCCGGCAGAGGATTATCGGTGATCTGCTGCAGCCAGCGCATCCAGTGCAGCCGCTTGGCATAGGCATTTTGCCGCTCTTGATAGCCCTGGGGATGCAACAGAGCCACATCCCCAATGGGGAGCACGCCGCTCGAATCCACATCCAAGGGCCCCCCGACCGCAGCCCCCGGCCCGGCAAACTCGGCATGAAACGTCTTGCAGATGATCAGGGCGTTGGGCCGCTGTGGATCCACCATCAGCAATTGGCCACTGCTGAGGCTGCGAATCAGTTGACCTGGCTCAACCCACTGAACCAGGCTATGGCTGTTGGGAGAGGGCTCGTTCATACCCCTTTAAGATATCTCAGCTCCCCTTACCCTTACATGAGATCTTCAACTTTCGCAGCTCTGCTTGACCGAATCTTCATATTGGCAGGAGAGGGCCGAATATAGGCTTCACTCAAGCTACCGGCATCTCGCCGACAACCCGGATGGCGATCCCTTCGCCGGCCTGGCAGCGGCCAATGCGACGGGCGTAAGAGTAGCCGGCGCTGTGGAGCTCTTGCAAAAGCTCTGCGGTGTAGGCGGGATCCACCGCCACCAGCAAGCCGCCGCTGGTTTGCGGATCCGACAAGAGCAACTGCTGCCACTCCGGCAGAGAGTTGGCCTCTACTCCCTCATAGCCCTGCCAGTTGCGCCGGGCTGCGCCGGGGAAGATCCCAGCTTCAGCTAAGGAGAGCGCTTCGGTCAAAAACGGAATGGCAGCCAAATCCAGCTCGGCGCTCACCCCCGAGCCCCGGCAGACTTCCAGCAGATGTCCCAAAAGGCCAAACCCCGTTACATCGGTTAGGGCGCGAACCTGGGCTCGCTGCGCCAGTTGCGGGCCGATGCGGTTGAGCTGAGTCATCACCTGCAAAACTTCCGCGTAGCCTGCCGCGCTGAGCTGGCCCTTTTTCAGGGCGGTGGTCATCACCCCGATCCCCAGCGGCTTGGTGAGGATGAGATCGTCGCCGGGCCGGGCGGTGGCGTTGCGGCGGATGTGCTGCGGGTGGGCCAGCCCTGCCGCCACCAGGCCGAAGATGGGCTCGGGCGAATCGATGGAGTGCCCCCCGGCCAAAGGGATCCCGGCTTCCTGACAGACCTTGATTCCCCCGGCCATGATCTCCCGAATGGCCGACAGGGGCAACCTGTCGACCGGCATGCCCAAAATGGCCAGGGCGAGAATGGGCGTGCCCCCCATCGCGTAAACATCGGAAAGGGCGTTGGCGGCGGCGATGCGGCCAAAATCCACCGGATCGTCCACAATGGGCATGAAAAAGTCGGTGGTCAGGATCAGGGCCTGCTCGTCGTTGAGTTGGTAGACGGCGGCATCGTCGCTGGTCTCGGATCCCACCAGCAGCGCCGGATCCGACCAGAAAAGGGGCAGCTCTTTGAGAATCTGCTGCAGCAGCGCCGGGGCGATTTTACAGCCGCAGCCGCCGCCGTGGGAGTACTGGGTGAGGCGAAGGGGAGTGTCCATTTAGGCAAAAGGAGAAAACACAAGCTTGATTGATCTCACTGTAGCCACACCTGCAGGCAGCCGGGAAATGGGCACACCGAGTTAAGGTAAGAAAGATCCTTCTATCTGTAGCCTTGCCATGGCCTTTGTTCCCTTGCACTTGCACAGCGAGTACAGCCTCTTGGATGGCGCCAGCCAATTGCCGCTTCTGATTGAGCAGGTGGTGGCGATGGGTTTGCCGGGGCTGGCCCTGACGGATCACGGCGTTATGTACGGGGCCATCGAGCTGGTGAAACTGTGTAAAAGCAAAGGGATCAAGCCGATCATCGGCAATGAGATGTATGTTATCAACGGCGATATTCGAGACAAAAGCCGCAAGTACCCCAAGTATCACCAAGTGGTTTTGGCCAAAAATACCCAGGGCTACAAAAACTTGGTCAAGCTGACCACCATTTCCCATCTCCAAGGCGTTCAAGGCAAGGGGATCTTCGCTCGGCCCTGTATCAACAAAGAGTATTTGGCGCAATACAAAGAGGGGTTGATCGTTACCAGCGGCTGCCTGGCCGGGGAGGTGCCCCAGGCCATTTTGCAGGGGCGGCCAGAAATTGCCCGCCAAGTTGCCGCCTGGTATCAGGAACAGTTTGGAGATGATTACTACATCGAGATTCAGGATCACGGCTATCGAGAAGACCGCTTTGTCAATGTGCAATTGGTGCGCATTGCTCGCGAATTAGGGATCCCGATCATCCTCACCAACGATAGCCACTTCATCTCCTGTTGGGATGTGGAGGCTCATGATGCTTTGCTCTGCATCCAAACAGGCAAATCCCTCACCGAAAAAAACCGCCTTCGCTACAGCGGCACAGAGTACTTGAAAAGCCCGGAGGAGATGCGCCGCCTCTGCCGCGATCACCTGGAGCAGGAGGTGATCGACGAAGCCATTGCCAACACTCTCAAGGTGCTGGAAAAGATCGAGGGCTATGACCTATTTGGGGAAACGCGCATGCCCGACTATCCGGTTCCGCCGGGCCATTCTGCCGATAGCTATCTCACCGAATTGGCCTGGCAGGGCCTGGCGAAACGCTGCGGCGTCGCCTATCCAGATCAGATTCCGGAAAACTATCAGGAGCGCCTGCGCTTTGAGCTGAATATCATCCAACAAAAGGGCTTCTCCAGCTATTTCCTGGTGGTCTGGGACTACGTTCGCTATGCTCGCGAACATGGGATCCCGGTGGGCCCGGGCCGCGGTTCGGCAGCCGGATCCCTGGTGGCCTATGCTTTGCAGATTACCAACATCGATCCCGTCAAATATGGGTTGCTCTTCGAGCGCTTTCTCAACCCAGAACGGCAATCGATGCCGGATATCGATACCGATTTCTGTATCGAGCGGCGGGGAGAGCTGATCGACTATGTAACCCGCAAATACGGCCAGGAGCGAGTGGCCCAGATCATCACCTTCAACCGCATGACTTCTAAGGCCATTCTCAAAGATGTCGGTCGGGTGCTGGATATTCCCTATGCCGAAGCCGACAAAATGGCAAAGCTGATCCCGATCTCGCGGGGCAAACCGGCAAAATTGGAGGAGATGATCGGCGAGAACACGCCGGCTCCAGAGTTCAAAGAAAAATACGAGAAAGACCCAACCACTCACCGCTGGATCGAGCTGGCCCGCCTGTTGGAAGGCACCAACAAAACCTTTGGGGTTCACGCTGCCGGCGTGGTCATCTCCAAAGATCCTCTAGATGAGATCGTGCCCTTGCAATACAACAACGAAGGCCAAATTATTACTCAGTACTCGATGGAAGATATCGAGTCTCTGGGCCTGTTGAAGATGGACTTTTTGGGGCTGCGCAACCTGACGATGATCCAGCGGGCCGTGGAGCTGATTCGAGAGCACAGAGGGGTCACTATCGACCTGGATAACCTGCCATTGGACGACGAGAAAACTTACCAACTTTTGGAAAAAGGAGAGCTGGAAGGGATCTTCCAACTGGAGTCTTCCGGCATGAAGCAGGTGGTGCGAGAGCTCAAGCCTTCCAACTTGGAAGATATTTCCTCGGTCTTAGCTCTTTACCGGCCAGGGCCATTGGATACGGGCATGATCCCGGACTTTATCGATCGCAAGCATGGCCGCAAGCCGGTAACCTACGCCCACGATCTCCTCAAGCCAATCCTTCAAGATACCTATGGCGCCATTCTCTACCAAGAACAGATCATGCGCATTGCCCAGGACATGGCCGGCTATACCCTGGGCCAGGCTGATCTATTGCGGCGGGCGATGGGAAAAAAGAAAGTTTCCGAGATGGAGAAACACCGGGAGCAATTCGTCCGAGGGGCAGTAGAGCGAGGTGTGGCCAAGGAAGTGGCTACGGAGCTATTTGACCAAATGGTTGCTTTTGCCGAGTATTGCTTCAACAAATCCCACTCTACGGCCTATGGACTGATTACTTTCCAGACAGCCTATCTCAAGGCCAATTATCCAACAGAATACATGGCGGCGCTGCTTTCTTCTGTGGGAGGGGATCAAGACAAGGTCCAGCGCTACATCACCTATTGCCTGTCGATCGGGATCCAAATTGAGCCGCCGGATATCAACCGTTCTGGCCTGGACTTTACCCCTCAGGGATCCAGCATTTTGTTTGGTCTAGGAGCAGTGAAGAATGTGGGCGAGGGGGCGATTCAAAACATTCTGGCTGCCCGCCAGGCCGGAGGCCCCTTCACCTCTTTGGCCGATTTTTGCCAGCGGGTGGATCTGCGCGTGGTCAACCGCCGCGCCATCGAGTCGTTGATCTGTGCGGGCGCTTTTGATGGTATTTCCGGCAACCGCAAACAGCTAATGGCGGATCTGGATCCCATCCTCAATTGGGCAGCGGAGCAGGCTAAGTCCAAAGCCATTGGCCAAGCCAGCCTGTTTGATTTGTTGGGCAACGACCAGGGATTTATTGAAGCTCCGCGGGGGCCTGCAACTGAAGATTTTCCACCGCAAGAAAAGTTAAGGCTAGAACGGGAGCTGTTGGGCTTTTATGTTTCGGATCACCCGCTGCGGCGGATTCAAGAGCAGGCGCGGCTGTTGGCTCCTGTTAACCTCTCCGATTTGAGCGGCTACGCAGCCGATACTTCTGTAGGCATTCTGGCCCTGCTGACCGCCATTAAAACGGTAACCACCAAGAGAGGGGATCGCATGGCCATTTTGCAACTGGAAGATCTCACCGGCAGTTGCGAAGCGGTGATCTTCCCCAAAACTTACGAACGTTTGCGCCATCGTCTGGAGGTGGATCAACGGCTTTTTATCTGGGCCAAGGTGGATCAGCGGGATGAACAGGTGCAATTGATTGTCGAGGACTTACAGCCGATTGAATCGGTGAGTTGGGTTACGGTGGAACTCCCTCTGGACTCGGCTGGGACATTGGAGGATCGATACCGTTTGCAAACATTGCTTGCCCGCCAACGTTCGGAAGCCAAGGAAGAAAATCGCATCCCTGTTGTGGCGGCCATCGTCGCCCCTCCCCACACGCTCTGGGTGAGGCTGGGATCCCAATTTTGGGTTAAAGATGCCGAGGCCACCGTGGCAGCTTTGCGCCAAGCTGGCTATACCGCCCGCAGCGAAGCGCTAGCCTCCCGATAGGCAACCCAACTGTTGTCCCAGCCAGGCGCGCAACTGCGCCGCCGTCAGCCGCGGCGAGGGGCGAGGCAAAAGCCGTTCGGGATCCCCGGCCACCTTCAGCACGGGAACCTCCAGGTGGTAGCGCTCCCACCAGGCGGGGTTGGCGGTGATGTCGCGGATTTCCAGCTCGCCGATTTCGGGGATCTGCCGCAATTTCTCCGCTAGGCCCTCGCAGAGGTGGCATCCGGGCTTGCTGTAGAGAATCAGCGGCGGCCAAGGCATAGGGGATCCCTAGGGAGTAACGGCACAGGCCAGCCGGCGGTGTTGCAGCGAGGGCATCTGCCGCCGGATAAGCTGTAGCCGCTCTGGGGCGATCTCGGCAATGGCCACTCCTGGTTTTTCGCCGCCGGCATCCGCCAGGATCGTCCCCCAGGGATCCACGATCATGGCGTGGCCATGACATTGTCGCCGCTCGTAGTGGGTGCCCACCTGGGCGGGGGCGATCACGTAGCAGGTGTTTTCAATGGCCCGACACTGCAGCAAAACCTGCCAGTGATCCCGACCCGTGTAGGCGGTAAAGGCGGCGGGGATCAACAACACTTCTGCCCCTCGATCCACCAAGGAGCGATATAGCTCAGGAAAGCGCACGTCGTAACAGACCGACAAACCAAGGGTGCCTAGCCGCTCCTCCTGGCAGACAACCACCTCGTTGCCGCTCACCACCGTGTTCGACTCGCGGTAGGTGTTGCCGTCGGGCAGGTTGACGTCGAAGAGGTGGATCTTGCGGTAGCGGGCCAGCTCCTTGCCCTCGGGGCTGTAGAGGGCCGCCGTGTTGTACACCTTGCCCTGTCCATCCGGCACCGGGTATCCCCCGCCCAGCACAAACACCTGGTAGCGCTGGGCCATCTTGGCCAAAAACTCTTCGGCCCGCTGCGCAATCTCCGGCGCAAGGCGGGCTTTTTCTTCCTCCGGCCCCATGAAGGCAAAGTTTTCCGGCAAGGTCACCAGCTCACAGCCCCGGCGCGCCGCAAAGTCAATCCACTCCTCTGCCTGTTGCAAGTTGCCGGCCAGATCGGGGGTGCTGGTCATCTGCAGGGCGGCTGCCAAGTAGGATCGCATAGGAAAACTCCAAGGAGACTCAAGGGATCCAGCCGGCTAGCCCACCAGGTGCCACCAGCCCAGGGCAGGCCCCACAAATCGCACCACCACCCAGACAATGGCCAGGAGAATAATGCCGGCCCAAGCGCCTCGAGTTGTCCAATTGTAGATCGTGCGGGCTTGGGCTTTGGTGAGAGGAATGTCTTTGAGCTGGGGAAAGAGCAGCTCTTGGTCGGGAGTCGGTCTGTTTCGGGTTTTGCGGCGCTTGGCTTCGCCCATAGGGTGGCCTCCAAGTTGGCTTTTGCTGTGCCGGGGTAGTGACCATCATCTTAATGCTGTTACGCTTCCGGTGCGCCCACAACTTTTCCCAACGGCAGGGTGGCTCGGGATCCCTGTTTTGCCGATCCACATCGGCGAGAGTGCTCCGCCAGTCGCTTAAGCAGAGGGATCCTGGCTAGATCCATGCCTTGCCTCCGCCGACGAACCTATGTTGGTTGGCCACTGCTCCCGCTAGCCGGAAATCCACAGAGGGGATCCCTGGTGCTCTTGGGGCCGGCTGCCGTCTTCTTCGGTAATGGCCACTGCCCGCACCCATTCTGTGGATGCGAACACCGGTGGCAAGCGCAGCTCCTGTTCTTGGTTTCCCGCCGCATCCACCCGGAAAGCTGTGGTGAGGATCGCCCCCGCCCTATCTTTGGTGAAGGGCGCTTCCGGCTCCAGCACCACCCAGAGCGCATAGACGCGGCCTTCCGGCAGCGGCGGCAAACCGCGGGCTACCAGCCTCCCCTGCAAGCGCTGCGGATCCACCTCCACCGTAACCGAGCCAGTCACGTTTTCTGCCGTCGGTTGCAATTCATATGTCACCACCTCGACCGGGATCCCTTGCGTCTGGGCCAGTTGCAGCCTGCGCCACAGGTAGAGATTCCCCAGTCCCAAAGCCACGATTAACCCTGCTGCCAATGCCGCCAGGCCCCGCCAGCGAGGGGATCCCTGAATTGTCGTGGAGAGGGGTTTGGGCGCCGGCTCTGTGTAGGCTTGCAGCAGAGAAGCCCGCAGCGCGGGGGGAGGTTGCTTCTCTTCGACGCCGTAGGCCCTTTCCAGGGTCTGTTGCAGGGCTTGCAGCTCCTGCTGCAGCTCCGGGCGCAGCTTGAGCACCGCTTCCAGGCGGTCGGCCTCTTCCGGGGAGAGATCCCCCAGCACGTAGCCGGCCAGCCACAGTTGCAGTTCTTCGGGAGACACAGACTCGGCTTTCATGGGGCGCCTCCCAGCAACTCGCGCAGCCGCAGCAAGCCTCGGCGGGCTCTGGCTTTAACCGTTCCCAAAGGCAGATTCAATTGCTTGGCAATTTCTGTTTGGCTCATGCCTTCGTAATAGGCCATTTTGAGGATTTGGCGTTGATGTTCAGATAGCTGGGCCAAAGCCGTTTGCACCTCGACCGCCTGCTCTGCCCCGGCCAACTGCTCCAGGGCCGGATCCTCGGCGGCATCGCCCTGTAATTCCACTCTGCCCCGTTCCAGGGATCGCTGTCGATTGCGCCAAGAGCGCAGCCGATCCAAACAGCGGGAGCGGGCCAAAATGCCCAGGTAAGTGCGCAGGGATCCCCGCTTGGGATCGAAGGAAGAACGGGCCAAACTCAAAAAAATGTCCTGCGTCAGATCTTCGGCCTCGGCAGAGTTGCCCAGCATCTTGCAGGCGATTCCGTATACCAAACCGGCGTGGCGGTCGTAGAGGATAGCCAAAGCTTGCGACTGGCCTGCCTTGAGGGCTGAAAATACCTCTGCATCGCTTCTCTCCTGCAGAGATCCCTCGGCTTTGTCATCCTCGATCTTCATGGGGGGAAGGAGAAAACAAAACGGCGACGAGAAAGCACTTAGTAAGAAGCAGGCCTTGCCTAAGGCAAGCCAGAAAGGACAGCGGCTCCCATAATCTATCGCCTGCATAGATGGAGGTCAACCCTACTTGAAGAAGTACAGAAGGCCCAATCCCGAGCTGGAATCGGGCCGAAACAAAACAGCAACAATTGGCCAGAAAAATGACTGGAATTGTAACAACCTGGCCGATCTAGAAGGCAGCCAAGCCAAAGAACGGCCCACCCGGCAGCGTGCCCACAGAGGTGGCGCGACCTGTATTCAGGTCAATTCGATACAGGGTGGAGCCGCCGATGGCAAAGCCGGTATCCACCCCGCCGACCGTGCGGATGTCAAACCCGCCCACCGGGCCGAAGTTCACGCCCAGGGGGCCAATCGGCATTTGCACCCCCTCGTTGGGCGGATTCTGGAACAGCAGCAGGTTGCGCTCGCCGTCGATGTTCAACAGCCGTGTGGATTGGGTGCCGGCCACGTTGTTGGTGTAGGCGGCGGCGGTAACAGCCGGTCGGGATCCCTGCAGTTCCATTGGGCCAAAGGCCAAAGGTCTATCTTGGATCACTTCGCCCGTGTCCACATTGATGCGGAAGTTCTGGCCGTTGGCTCCCACCAGGCGCAGCCGATCCGGAACGGGGTTGAAATCCATGCCGGACAGCGTACCCGCCGTAAAGGGAACCGACAGGGTACTGGCCACCGTAGCGGCGCCGGTCTGCAAGTTAAGGGTGTAGAGGATGTTGGCGTCGGTGAGGCCGTAGAGCAGGCGATTGGCAGGACGCACATCAATACCGATCAAACTACCACTCACCCCCGTCACCGTCAGGGATCCCTGTACCGAGGCATCGGTGGAGCGGATGAAGGTGAGGCGGTTGCCGCTGCCCAGGGCCACCAAATCTGCTTGGGAGGGGATCATCGCCATCGGAGAAGCATTGCTGTTGCTGCAGCCCAGCAGAGCTAAGCTACCGGCTGCCACAGATACGGCCACACACTGCAGGTGCTTGCGCATGGAAAATGCTCCTTAAAAAATTGACAAATTGTCTCAGTCGGTGTCAGGATTGTTGACAACAAAACACCCCTCTGCGCCACAAGACAGGTGGCTGCAGATTGCTGCGGCAAGCAGCACTCTCTTTTGCCGCTAGAAAGGCAGGCTAGAGGGATCCCATCCCCCAGCCGAGAATCCGCTTTTGCCCTTTCATTGAGGGGGAAGGCCAATTGTTCTTCCCAAAGGGGATCGCGTGGGGCGCTTCTGTAGCAATTACTCCCATCCTCCCTGCTTGGATGCTCAGGATGGAGAGGTTTGGACGGAGATTTTAACTAGAGGCGCTGGTGTAAAAGCGCAGGGCAAAGCGCCAGAACAAATGGGATCCCCACAGCAGCCCCGCCGCCAGCAGGGCGGATCCCACAAGCCAGGGCCACTGGATCCGACCCAGCAAGGCTTCTGCCGGCACGGTGGTCAAGAAAGCCACCGGCACGACGAAGGTAAAAAACAACCGATAGGCCACCGGATAGGCCACCAGCGGGAATCGCCCCGCCTCCACCAAGCCCCGCAACACCTCGGTGACGTTGTAGATCTTGACAAACCAGATGCTGGTGGCCCCCAGCATAAACCAGAGGCTGTAGAGGATGACCAACCCCAGCAAAAGGGGCACTAGACCCAGAACATAGGCCCAGGCCGGCAGCCGCAACTGGATCCCGGCGTAGAGAATCAACAACAGGCCACAGCCAATATCCACCAGGCCCCAGGGAGAAAACACCCGAGTTGACAGCCAAAACTGACTGCTGATGGGCTTGAGCAACACAAAATCCAGGGTGCCTTCCTGAACTTGTTGCACGATGCGGTTTAAGTTGACGTTAAAAAGGCTGGCCGACACCCCCTGCAAAATGGTGAACACCCCCAAGACGATGAGCGCCTCCGGCCAGCTCCAGCCCCCCAGGCGGTGCCCCTGCTGGTAGAACAGCGACAGCCCAAACAAAGCTGACCCCAGGCCGCCCAAGCTGCTGAGGCTGGCAAAGACAAAATTGGCCCGGTACTCCATTTCTGCAGCTACAGAAGTGCTCCAAAACAACCACAACACCTGCAAATAGCGCAGCACTTGGGTTTTCTCCCATCTCAGCGTTCATTCCACTTGCGGTAGCAGCGGGCAGTAATCAAATAGGGGTGAAACACTTCTAAGAAATGGCTTTGTAACACCTGAAAGAACTCCTCGATCCGCTGTGAATCGTCGAGATGAAAGGGAAATTCGCCGTTAAACCCCTTGAAAAAATACCAGTTAATCAAGAGCTTACCTGCCGGCTGGAGCCAGTCGTCAAATTGCCGCAACTGCGCCGCCGGATCCGGCAAATGTTCCACCACATCGAAGCAGATGACGGTGTCAAAACGGATCCCTTCCGGGAAGGTGTCTGGACAGTGGATGCGTTCGCTTAGGCCCAGCTTTTCCGCCCGCAGTTGCACAAACTGCCGATGGATGGGGTTGATATCCCAGAAGATCACCTGCTCCACCGCCGGGCAGAGGGCCGCCCCAATGGCGTGGGTGCCGATGCCGCCGCCAAAATCCAACACCCGCCCACGGGCATGGTCGGCCACCAGGCGCAGGGTATCGCCGATGTAGTCGGTGCTGCTCAGGTGCCAAGCTGCCAAGTCCAGCAAATAGGCGGATCCCACCCGATCCCGGTAAAAGATCTCCGCCTGATCCCAGATGAAGTCGCGCCGGCCCAGCTCTGCCAACTGTTGCTGGCCAAGCCGCAGCTTCTCCCGCAGCTCGGCGGCCTTGAGGCCGAGAAAGGATCCCAAGTGAGCTTCCAGGTCGAAGCCATTTTGCCAGTAGCCGCTCAGGGCAGGGGGAGTGGGAGTCACGGGAACCCAAAACTCGGCAGGGGGTTGGATTGAAAACCATTCACGCCATCAAGCGGCGGTGAAGTCGTCGTTCTCTCTGGGCGTCTCTTTCAAGGTTTCTCTCTGGGATCCGGTTGGGGTTACATTGTCGCCGAGGGCCGGCGGCCTCAACAGGGCTGCCAGCGTCTCCGGGCTGAGGCGGTCGGTGCTCTCCACGATGGCGGTTACATTGGGCCCAAACCCTATCTTGTCCAAAAGCTGTAGCCGATGAGACAAAACCCGCTTGCCGTTGACGAACAAACCATTGGTGCTGCGGCGGGATGCGGAACTGCCGTCAAAGATCATATAGCCGTACCCAGCCCGGTTCTCTTCCGGGATGCGGATGATCAGGGCGTGTTCGCGGGAAACACAAGAGTCGTAGAGGCGGATGTGGTTGCTGGCTGCCCGGCCCACCGAGTAGTAAATCTTGTCTAAGACAACGCCGCGCCGACCCATCCGATTCGTGAAGATCAAGACCAAGTGAGGAGGGCTGGGTTGGGCAGCAGGAGCGCTCATGCTCATCTGTGGATACGCCCGGAGCTGAGGTGGTCAGAAAGGGCAGACTGGGAACAGTCAGGCAATCAAGCCGCAAAATGCGGATCCCCCTCTCTTCTCACCCGCTATAGGCTTGAATCATACACTATCCTAGGTCAACCCATACCGACAGCGCCTCCTACCCCCTCTTTTTCTCAAGGGCAAACAGGCTGAGAAAATGGGTTCGTTGCAAAAACAACAACTGACCCAGAACAACTCGGTCTGACTTCTAATCTGGTTGGGGAACTCTCAAGAAGCGAGAAAGAGCGGGACAATGCCCAGCGCCTGCCGGATGTCGTCATCCAAGCCCTTGGCAAGGGTCAGAATCAAGCGCAGGAGGGATCCGGTTGCAGGTTTGCCCCAGACAGGAGATCATAGAGTCCTATCAAAGCAAAAAGCTCCCATTGACAGCGTGACGGTGGAACCTAAGCAGACTCAGCTAGACCCTCGGCCCGCCGGCCTCACCACAGCTACCGGAACCATCAAAGCCCAGTTGGATTTGCTGTTGCTGGGGCTGGAGTCCCTGAGCGGAGAAATTTCCGAGGCGGTTCTGGCTGCAGCCAAAGCCCTGAACTTGGAAAAGCAGATCGGCGATCGGGTGGCTCTCTGGCGGCTGCGCAACGCCAACCCTCTGCGCCGCAGCAGCGGTGGGCGAAAAGAAGTCGATATCGAAGAGGCGCGCGCCCTGGTGCTGGTGATTGCTCATCTGGCTGCTCAGCAGCAGGCCCGTATCCGCAGCACCTTGGAGCAACTGGAAGCTGCTGTTGAACAGGAGCTCAGCCCTTTCCGTCAGCCACTGGTGGGCGACTATCTAGATGAGTTTATCTCCCACTACCGCAGCCGCATGGTGGATGGGGATGTGCGTGACGAGAACAGCCTCGCCGAGCTGGCTCTGCGCATCTTGATCGAGCTGATGTTTTACAGCAGCCCAAGAGGGGCCCAGCGTCTATGGAAAGCCCTGCTCAACCGCCCTGAGATGGATCTGCCCGCCGGCAGCGACGAAGAAGGGGAGGTAGCCCATAGCTCCGGATCGGATGCTTTGCCCTCTTCCTGAAATAGGCTCCTTGCTTGTGTTGTTTGCCCGCCAGTTGCCATGCCCAGTCTCACCCTTATCAGTCATACCTATCAACAGCCCACCTCGACCCTCACGGTGCGGGGAGAGGCACCTGGCCTGCCCGAAGCTGCCGAGGGTTCCTCAACGCCGCCCCTGCGAGCCATCCAGCAGAACTTCGAGTGTCAGTTGGAAATTCGCCAGGGGGAGACCACCAAAACTCTGCAGGGGGACAGTGTTTGGCTCAGCGATTTGATCGCGGTGATCGACCGCTACGTCGGATCCCAGCTCAGCGGCGCGCCCAAGGGAACCTTCAGCGGTACTGTGGCCATCCGTCCGCTGGATTTTATTTTTCATCGCCTCACGGTGCGCCAAGGGGAGAATCAGATTGCCCAAGTGGATCTGTCGATGACCCAGTTGTACGACCTGTTGGAGAACCTCTCTCAGGTGGCCGATGACATTCCCCAACTGGCCAGCCTGGGAACGCCGGTAACGCGGGCTTGGTATCGACAGCCTGCCGGGATCGCTGCCCTGCTGGTGGGAGGGATCGCCCTGGTGGCCGGGGTCGGGATCTGGGCCAGCCGCACCCCGGAGAAGAGGGCTCCCACTGCTTTCAACTCGGCCCAGGAGCAGCTCACCGCGCCGGAAGCCTCTGGAGATCCTCTGCTGCGGCTGCAAAACACCCTGGCCCAGCAATGGCAGTCTCCTCCCGATTTGCAGGAGAGCTTGATCTATCGAGTAACGGTGGATGCGGCGGGATCCCTGCTGGCTGCCGAGCCGGAGAATGAGCTGGCCCGGGAACGCCGCGCCGAAACTCCTCTTGCCGACCTGCCGGAGTTGCCGCCGGATCCCTTGCCGACGGGTGCCAAACAGTTCCGCATCAGCCTAGGGCCAGAGAGCCGGGTAGAAGTGACCCAGATAGAGCCCCTCTGAAATCCGGGCTGAGGAGAACGTCACTCCAGACAGATGACCGGCCCCTCTGTGCCACACTGCTCGCCGTGCAGCCACTCTTCCTGGGGATCCGATTGAGCCAAAGACATAGCCGCCAGCAGAGCCAAAGCAGCGACTACCCCCGCGAGCCAGATGCTGCGCATGGTTTTCTCCCCATCTGCGATGAGTTCAATCTCTCGCTTTTCCGCCCGTGTCTTGGTGACCGGATGAGAGGTTCGAAGGCGATCCAAATCACAGTCAACGGCTGGCCGCTCGCCCTCTCCCCTTGCCGTCGCGGTAGAGTTTGGCAGTGATCTTAATCTGCAGGGATCCCCACTTTGCCCTCTTTCAGCGCAGATCCCGGCCAAAAGGCAACAAAGACAGGATGACCAGCTTCAGGTGCTGTTTGGCAAAGGGGATCCCAACGACGGTGACGGCCAGGATCACAGCCCAGAAGAGGTGGTTGAGCACCAGGGGCCAGCCGAAGAGCAACAGCCAGATCACGTTGAAGATCAGCAGCAGCGGGCTGTTGGCATCGGGATACTCCACCACTTCTTTGCCGAAGGGGGCAAGCACTGCAAACCCCAGTTTGAGGCTCTGCCAGCCAAAAGGAATGCCGATGATGGTCAGGCAAAGGCTTAGCCCCCCCAAGATATAGCCCAGACTGGTCAGCAACCCCCCGAAGATCAGCCAAATGATGTTGCCAATTAAGCTCATGATTCAGAACCTCTAGCGCTGAGCCCGGACTGCAGGGCAGGTTTCCGCTCCCCGCCCCCTGGACAAGCAGACGGGGCGGACCCCTTTTTATTGTTCCCATCGCCAAAGCACGTTCCCTTGAGCCTCGCCGAACTGCAATACTTCGTCAAGGTTTGCAACGCTTTTGGGGAGCTGTGGTAGGATGCCTGCTGTCTGACGAGCCGATCTACTTGCAGCGAGGAGAGCGCCTTGAGCCTGAGAGTTGCTGTTGTTGGGGGTGGCCCAGCCGGAGCCTCTGCCGCCGAAGTTCTAGCCCAAGCCGGAATCGAGACCTTTTTGTTTGAGCGGAAGCTAGACAACGCCAAGCCCTGCGGGGGCGCTATTCCCCTCTGTATGGTCTCAGAGTTCGACCTCCCTGAGGAGATTATCGACCGCAAAGTGCGCAAGATGAAGATGATCTCCCCTTCCAACTACGAGGTGGATATCGCCCTCGAAAAGGAAAATGAGTATATCGGCATGTGCCGCCGCGAGATCCTGGATGCCTTCTTGCGCAACCGCGCTCGCCAAAAAGGGGCGGAGCTGATCCACGGCAAGGTGATGCATCTGGAAATCCCCCAAAATGGCCGGGATCCCTACATCCTGCACTACAGCGATTTTTCCGACGGCTCAAATCGGGGAGTACCCCGTTCGCTGGCGGTGGATCTGGTGATCGGGGCAGATGGCTTTCACTCCAAGGTGGCAGAAGCCATCGGTGCCGGCGACTACAACTATGCTCTGGCCTTTCAGGAGCGGATTCGGCTCCCGGACGACAAAATGGCCTACTACGAGGAGCGGGCAGAGATGTACGTGGGGGACGATGTTTCTCCGGACTTCTATGCCTGGGTGTTCCCCAAGTGCGACCACGTGGCGGTGGGCACCGGCACCATGAAGGCCAACCAAGCCCAGATCCAAAAGTTGCAGGCCGGGATCCGCGCCCGCGCTGCCGAGCGGATTCGGGGCGGCCAGGTGATCAAGGTGGAAGCCCATCCGATCCCAGAGCATCCGCGTCCGCGCCGTGTGGTGGGTCGGGCAGCCCTGGTGGGAGATGCGGCAGGCTATGTAACCAAGTCCAGCGGCGAGGGGATCTATTTTGCCGCCAAGTCGGGCCGCATGTGCGCCGAGACCATCGTCGAGACCTCCGAGGGCGGGAAGCGCATCCCCAGCGAAGAAGATCTCAAGCTGTACCTCAAGCGCTGGGATCGCCAATACGGCCTAACCTACAAGGTTTTGGACATTTTGCAACGGGTGTTCTACCGTTCCAACGCCACCCGCGAGGCCTTTGTGGAGATGTGCGCTGACCGGGATGTGCAGCGGATGACCTTTGACAGCTACCTCTACAAGACGGTGGTGCCCATGAACCCTTGGGTGCAGTTCAAGATCACGGTTAAGACTCTAGGCAGCCTGCTGCGAGGGAACGCCCTGGCACCTTAGGGATCCCTACTGCCACTGGAAGGTGACGGTGACCCGATCCCAATTGGCATCGGTTTTCAGAACCCTAGCAGAGGCGCGTTGTCCCGGCGGCACGTCGCTGGGTTCAAACGCGACCACCCGCGTCTCCACCACCTCCTCTCCCCGGTAGAACGTGAAGCGAGCACGAGCGTTGAGGACGGTGCGGGTGCTGCGGTTGATCGCCTCTACGCTCAGGCGGCTGCCAGCCCCCACCCGTTCTTCCTGAATCGAGCCCACGATCACGAAATCTCCCGGGTTGGGTGCAGATTCGGCGGCAGCAGTCGGCGTTGGGCTGGCCGTCGGTGGGGCCGTCTCGGCCTGGCCGGGATCGGGCTGCTTCAAGAGCGCCAAGACGCGGGCCAGCTCCTGCTGAAAGAAGACAAAGGCTTCCCGCGATTGGTTGGCCACCTGGGCCAAGATCAGCCGATCCGACTCTTCCAGGGGGATCTCCAGGAGGGGGGCCGGCCCTTTGAGGGCGACCCGAATGCTGGCGACTTCTTGGTTGATGAATTTATCCAAGTAGGGAAAGATGTTGAGAATGCAGTCTTGAAAGGATCCCATTGGCATAACGCGATTGTTCGTCAGCACTAAGTCGGCTCGCTCACAGCTAGTTCGATCCTCCATATCGATTTCCAGCGGCACCCGAAAAGATCCCAGGCTGGTGTTGGTGATGGTGACGTTAATGCCGTCCACTTCCTGCCGCCAGCCGTGGATGATCTCCAGGCTAGGGCTGGTCACTTCCTCGGTGAAATACTCTCCGGCCCAGGCGGGGGATCCCCATAAAGCTAGGGCCGAGAGCAATCCAGGGAGATAGTAAGTCCGTCTCCAATTCACCTCAACTTTCCCTCCTTGAACTCGCAGATGTCGGGGTAGAGCCAAACCGCACCCAGATGTTGCCTGCTGCCCCGAGATGGCAATAGCCTAGCCCCAGGGCTAGCACAAACCAAGAGGAGACAGCGTTGGTTTAACGGCTTTCAACCTTCTCCTTACTCGGCTCGGCAGCCGAGCGCCCATCTTCTGAGAAACTCGCGGTTGTCTCTGCAGCAGCTCCCCAGAGACCCTACTTGGACGCTCCTGCCGCTGCCGTTTTCCGACTTGTCAGGTGAGGGATCCCGTGTGCGATAGGATCAAAAGGTGCCAAAATCCTGAAAGCCTCGGATCGAGTGCGCCCGTGTTCCTCACCCTTTCAGCAGTATGGCCAGATCTCCAGCTTTGTGGCTCAGTCGCCTCGCTGTTCTGCGAGGGCTGATCTTTATCTTGGCGGTGGTGGTTGCTCTCGTCTACTTGGGCTTCAGCCGCGAAGTTCGTCTTGGCCTTGACCTCAAAGGGGGGACGCAGCTCACCCTGCAGGCTTTGCCCACGGAAGAGGTGCCTGAGATTACCTCTGAGGTGATGCAGGGGGTAGAGGCGGTGATCCAGCAGCGGATCAACGGCCTGGGGGTGGCCGAGCCTCTGGTGCAGATCAGCGGCCAAGATCGCCTGTTCGTGCAGCTGCCGGGGGTGGCAGATCCCGATCGGGCCATTGCTCTTTTGGGCGATACGGCCCGGTTGGAGTTTCGCAAGGGCCTGGTGCCGGTCAGTGCCCTGCCCCGCAACGAGCGGGGAGAGATAACGGCGGGGGAGGATCCCGACGCCCTGTTTGAACGGGTCGGCCTCACCGGCGATCTGCTGCGCAACGCCTATCCCCAAGCCCCCCGCCGCGGATCCCAGACTTGGGAAGTGTTGCTGGAGTTTAAGCCGGCAGGGGCAGAGAAGTTTACTCAGCTCACCCGCGAGTTGGCCGGAACAGGGCGCCCGATTGGCATTTTTCTGGACGACGTGCTGATCAGCGCGCCAATTGTGGGGCCGGAGTTTGCCCGCACCGGCATTACCGGCGGGACGGCGGTGATCACGGGCAATTTCACAGTGGAAACCGCCACCGATCTGGCGGTGAAGCTCAAGGCGGGGGCGCTTCCCGTTCCCATTCGCGTCATTGAAAACCGCACCGTCGGGGCCACGTTGGGGGAAGAGAGCGTGCGCCGCAGCCTCTATGCTGGCATTGCCGGCCTGGTGCTGGTTTTCGTCTTCATGGTGGCCTACTACCGCCTGCCGGGGCTTGTTGCCGATATCGCCCTCCTCATCTACGCCCTCTGTACGTTTGCTCTGTTCCAACTGCTGGGGGTGACCATGACCCTGCCCGGGATCGCCGGCTTCATCCTCAGCATCGGCATGGCGGTGGATGCCAATGTGCTGATTTTCGAGCGCATCAAAGAGGAGCTGCGGGCCGGCAAGTCCATCTACAAGTCCATCTCGGAAGGGTTTAACCGCGCCTTCAGCAGCATCCTCGACAGCAATGTCACCACCCTTTTGGTCTGTGGCGTACTTTTCTGGCTGGGGATGGGGCTGGTGAAAGGCTTTGCGGTAACCCTGGCCATTGGCATTTTGGTGAGCTTTTTCACGGCCATCACCTGCACCCGCACGCTGCTTTTGGCGGCAATGGGGATCCCCGCCCTGCGCAAACCTGAGTTTTACGGCGTTCGCATGGAGGCGGCTCAATCATGACAGCTCAAGAGCTATCCCCCACCGATCCGGCGGTGGGATCCCGGCGGTCGCTTGACTACCGCTTCGACATCGTGGGTCGCAGCAGGCTGTGGTTTAGCTTGTCTCTGGCAGTGTTGCTGGTGGGGCTGGTCAGCATGGCTTTTTCCCTGGCCTCTCTGGGAACCCCCCTGCGGCTGGGGCTGGATTTTGCCGGCGGCACCTTGTTGGATCTGCGTTTTGAGCAGCCTGTCACCACCGACGAGCTGCGGCGGGCTCTGCAGGAACATGACCTGGGAACCAGCATCATCCAACTGGACACCCAGACGGGCCAAGAAGCCCTGATCCGCATGCCCCCTTTGACGGAGCAGGAGCGCCTGGCGGTAGAAGCCACGCTGCGGCAACAGATAGGCCCTTTTGAGCGCAAGCTGGTGGAGACGGTAGGCCCGACGGTGGGGCGTCTGCTCTTGCGCTCCGGCCTTGTGGCGGTGCTCATCTCCTTTGGGCTCATTGTGGTGTATCTGGCCCTGCGCTTCCAGTGGGATTACGCAGTGTTTGCCATTGTGGCCTTGCTGCACGATGTGGTGCTGACAACAGGTCTGTTTGCCCTTTTGGGCCTGACGGTGGGCATGGAGGTGGACAGCCTGTTTTTGGTGGCGCTGCTAACCATCATTGGCTTTTCCGTCAACGACACAGTGGTTATCTACGACCGCATCCGGGAAAATCTGCGTCTGGTCAGCCGCAAGGTCAGCTTTGCCGAGGTGGTGAACCTGTCGTTGAACCAGACTTTTGCCCGCTCTTTGAACACCACCCTGACGACGATGCTGCCCCTGGTGGCCATTGCCATTTTTGGGGGAGCCACCCTGAAGGGGTTTGCCATTGCTTTGCTCATCGGCTTCAGCTTGGGGGTTTATTCCAGCATCTTCATCGCCAGCCCCCTGCTGGTGTGGTGGCGGCAGCGGCGCTATGGCGCCAACAGGGATCCCAATCCCCTGCCTTCCGGCGCAGAGGGGTAGGATCTTCCCTAGCCCAGGGGTAAAGCGGCGGCAACGGCCTACCAGTGCAGTCGCTGGCCGTAGGCAACCAGGTAGCGCTGCAAATCGGCCATTTTGCCCTGGGGCACGATCTGGGCTGGGGTCAAGCCGGGATCCTGGCTGCGGAGCCAAGCCACGGTCAGCCCCGCTGCCGAGCCAATGGTCCACTCGCCGTAATGGGTGCGGGTGGCGGCGTTGACAATGTGGCTGGCGGCGATCCCCTTGCCGCCGATGAGCAGGTTATCCACCTTCTGGGGGATCAGGGCCTCTAGGGGGATGACGATGGGGCGGACGGAAAACTCGTTGACCGGCGCCGAGCTGGCCGACAGGGAAGGCTCCCAGTTGCGGTAGCGACAGCCGTGCATGTCGATGGCGTAGTGGGTGATCCCAACTGCTGTGGGGCTAAAGTCCCGTCCCCCGCTGGCGCCGACGCGAATATCCTGCTCCAGCATCAGGAATTCCGCCTGGCCGTAGGCGGCCCGCCCCAGGATACGCCGCCCCTCCCGGATGTAGGGGTAGAGGCTGAGGCCGGAGCGGGTGCCCAGCAAAGACTCTTCGCCAAACAGCAAGGAGAGGGGATAGCCGGCGCGGGACTGGGTTTCCATCAGCCATTCGGCAAACAGCAGGGCGTGGTTCTCCCCATCTTTGATGGCCGAGACATCCAGCCCCCCCAGCCAGTTGTGGCGCTGCCCTGAGGCCAGCAGCCGCTCTTCCGTTAGGATTAGGGGTGGGTTCATGATCCCCCAGTCGTTGCCGCGGTTCCAGTTCACCAGGGTGAGATCGCCGGGAAGCGGGGTGCCGTAAAAGGGATCCGTGCGGCCTTTGCTGACGATGCGGCGGTAGTTGAAAAAGCTCTGGCCGCTGAAGGTGGGAAACCCCTCCAGGTCGAACTGGCGGCGGTGCTCGGCGCGGGAGTAGCCCGGCTGCAACTGGGCCAGCTCGGCGCGGGAGCGCCCGCCGTCGTCGTGGATGGCCAGCACGAAGGGAAAAGTGAAAGCCTGGGTGCACTCCGGGTTGCTGGCCGGGGCGGCGTTGGGCTCCCCGGTTAGATCTCGCCCTTCTGAGCCCAGCCGGTAGGGGATCCCGGCCCAGCCCACCAGCTCGCCGGTGTCGGTGGCGTCGATCACGAACAAGGGGCGGCCCGGCGGCGCCTGCAGCCGCAGCACCCGCTTGGCAAAGACTTCCGTCTCCTGCCAGCTATACCAGCTCACCAATTCCCGCCACAGCCGCCCCGGCGGCACAAAATCGGGATCCCGCGGCTGCCGCTGCACCGCGTAGATGCTCTCGAGGCGGGAGCCGTCGGCGCTGAAGGTGGCCCCCTTAAAAGCGGTCTGGGTGGCCCAGCGACTGTGGGGGGCGCTGCGGGCGGCCTGTTGCAGCCAGGTTTCCACCGCCTGCAAACCAGCCTGGGGCGGAAAACACAGCCCCCCTACCCAGCAACTGTTGATTTCGGAGACACGGGTTCCCGGCGGGATCCCTGTCCAGGCGGGCAGATGCACCGGCTGGCTTTCGATGAGGGCCTTAAACTCCAGCCAGTGGCGGGAAAAATTGCCCCGCTGCCGCATGGGGAGCGACTCGTCGATGGCTGATACCCCCTGGGAGGTGATCTGGCCCCCCAGCCAAGGGGTGAGCTCGATGAGACAGGTTTGCACGCCCCCCCGCATGGCCTGGCCTGCCGCCGCCACGCCCCCCAGGGATCCGCCCACCACCACCAGCTCGCACTCCCAGATCTCGTCCGGCTGGGGCAGGGGATCCAGCAGCGGCCAGCCGTGGGCCGTAAAACGGGGCACCTCCGGCTCTGGAGCGGCGACGGGCGATCCCCCTTCCGGCTGGGAGAGGGCGGCAAACCCCATCCCCGCCACAAAGCCCAGCAGCGACAGGATCCCCAGCCCCAGAGCTTGTTTGCGCCTGAGTTGCTGCCGCGCCGCTGGGATCCCCTTACCGGCCGTCTTCACCTTAGTTTTGCCTCACACCCCAAGCTTTCTTCCGCAATGCTAGCGGGAGAACCCCTCTTGAGAATAGCTGATGAATAAGGCCCCCTTGAATGGCTGCGGGTGGCTCCGGATCCCCCAGATGGAAGTGCCGGACAAGGGGATCCAAGCAGGTGAAATCGGGCATAGGCAACCGTTGAGCCCTGGATGGCAAGGGCTGGGTCGTTGCCTGGCGTTGGATTGGGCTTTTGTTGGTATCCTACGCGATAGCCGGTCTCCGACTGCTGCTCCATGCTGACCTTGCAAACTGTGGCCGACCTGCTGCAAGCCCCTTTGCAGGGAGATCCCCACCTCTTGGGGTTGCCGGTTCAGGCCCTCTGCACCGACAGCCGCCGGTTGCAGCCAGGATCCGTTTTTGTGGCGCTGCGGGGAGAACGCTTCGACGGGCACGATTTTATTCCGCAAGCCCTGAGCAAGGGGGCCGTTGCTGTCATCAGCCAGCGGCCGGTGGAGGGTCCCCACTTCCAGGTTCCCGATACCTTGACTGCCTATCAGCGCATTGCCAGAGCCTGGCGGGAGCAATTTTCCATCCCGGTAGTGGCCATCACCGGCTCAGCAGGCAAAACCACCACCAAGGAAATGCTGGCGGCTGCTCTTTCGCGCTACGGCAGCGTTCTCAAAAGCGAGGCCAACCACAACAACGACATTGGGGTGGCGCAAACGCTGCTGCGGCTACAACCAGAACACCAGTTTGCCGTTCTGGAGATGGCCATGCGCGGCCCTGGTGAGATTCGCCGCCTTGCACAGATGGCTCGCCCCACCCATGCCTTGATTACCCACATCGGCACCGCCCACATCGGCAGGCTGGGATCCCGCGAGGCCATTGCTGCTGCCAAGTGTGAGCTGCTGCAGGAGTTGGGGCAGGGGATAGCTGTGCTCAATGGTGAGGATCCCTTGCTGTTGGCCACTGCCGCCAGCCTGTGGTCGGGAAAAACCCTCACCTATGGCCTCGCCCAAGGGGACTTGCGAGGAGAATGGGATCCCCAAGCCCAAACCGTAACCGTGGAGGGCTTGACCTTGCCGGTGCCCCTGCCAGGAAGGCATCACGCCCTTAACTGGATGGGGGTGCTGGCGGCTGTGCGCAGCTTGGGTCTGAATTGGGAGCGCCTGCAAGAGCCCCTTGACCTACCGCTGCCTCTGGAGGGGCGCAATCGCCATCTCAAGCTGGCTGGGGACGTGGAGATTTGGGATGAGACCTACAACGCCTCGCCGGAAGCGATGATCGCGGCTTTGCACCTGCTGGCTCAGACTGCGGGAAAACGGCGCTGGGCCATCCTCGGCCCAATGCGGGAACTGGGAGAGCATGCCCCACAGCTCTACGCAGAGGTGGGTCGGGCGGCTGCCTCCTTGAGACTGGAGCGGGTCTGGCTTTTGGATCCCGACGGGGAGATGCAGCCACTGGTTGACGAAAAGCCAGCCGCCGAGGTTGAACGCTTTGAGGAAGCTTCTGCCTTAGTGGAGGGTTTGCAGCAGCAGGTGCGGGCAGGGGATCGACTGCTGTTTAAGGCGGCGCGAGCCGTCGAGCTGGAGCGGGTGCTGCACCGCTTTTTGCAGGCTTGGCAGGGATAAGCTAAGCTAAAGGACAGTCGATAAGTAGCGCCCTATCGAGGCCATCGACCCGAAGCTTGCCCACACCTTCTTCACAGCTGCACTTCTTCTGGACAGCATGTACCACAACCCTTCTCTGCGGGAAGAACCTCGCGATCAGCCTCCAGTAGTGCTGCCCCTGCCCGGTAGCATTTCTATCCTCGACTGGTTGCGCCAGGAAGGCCGGCTGATCGAGCAGCCTCTTGAAGTCCCTGAAGCTGTTTTGGAAGAAGACATCGACGACATCGACGATTTGATCGGGGACGACTACGACGAAGACTTCGAGGCGGAAGAAGAGTAGGCATGCCTGCTGAGATCGCCAACTCGTTTACCCCTCTGCCCAGCACCGCAGAGGTGCCCACTTTGGCGATGCCAATGGAACGCTAACTTGAACAAACAATGTAAACAAACGTAACGATCCCTCAGCCTCAAGGGATCCTCATCGGGCGTGTTTTGGATGGTTCACCGCCATCCCGCGATGATTGTTGCAAATCTAACCTCAGCGGAGAGTAGCCTTGTAAGCCTTGTCAAAAAGGTATTTTGGGGTAGTAGAAATATCTTTTTCGGGGACTTTTTGCGATTTTGAGGAACCCGAGCTCTATCCCGTCCGTCACATAGAAATGTGAACCTACTCTTCACGGATGGTTACATTGCATGATTCGCAATCTCTTCGCTCTCTCCTTGGCTGTTGCCTCGGCCACCACGTTGGTTGCAGCCCCTGCGGTCATTGCCGGCAGCCACGGCGCGACTTCTGAAAGCGTGAAAACCGCTGCCCCTGCCAGCAAAACCATAGTAGATGTTGCTGCCGAGGCCGGCTCTTTCACCACCTTGATCCAAGCCTTGGAAGCTGCCGACTTGGTGAAGGTGCTCTCCGGGGAAGGCCCCTTCACCGTTTTCGCTCCCACCGATGAAGCTTTTGCGGCGCTGCCGCAAGGCACTCTAGAGGAGCTGCTGCAGCCGGAAAACCGCGAGAAATTGACCCGGATTCTCACCTACCATGTGGTGCCCGGCAAAGTCCTCTCCAGCGATCTAAAGGAAGGTGAAGTGACGACGGTCGAAGGATCTTCTGTGAAGATCTCCTTGAGCGACGGAGTCAAGGTCAACGATGCCAAAGTGACGCAAGCAGACATTGAGGCCTCTAACGGCGTCATCCACGTCATCGACAAGGTGATCCTGCCCCCGCAAAGCTAACTTGTCGGTGTTAAGGCTCTAGATCCCAGGGGGGTCTAGTCCGGCCCCTGCCCTCAGGGGTGGGGGCTTTGCGTTGCAACCCAGCCCGGCGACCCTGGCCTTGAGCTCTACAGGTCGATGCCGACGCTGGAAGTGTAGATCGCCTCCACCGACACGCCGGACACCCGCTGCGGACGCACGATCATGTACTCGTTGTCCATTTGCTTGGGCAATGTGATGAACTCGTCCCCACCCACCATCAGTTGGTTGATCAGCTCTGTGTATTCTCTAGCTTCCTTGACCCGTACCTGCATGGTTTGTCCACCTTCGAGCATGATGTGGACAAGGTATCCATCGGGTTTTCTGGCCATGGGTGCTCCTATTGGGTGCAGCGAAGGTCGATAAGGGGCGTTCTCATGAACATTATTCCCCCATCGGAGAGGCCTGGCCAACCCTTGCCCCCGCCAGGAAATCTGGAGTTGCGGCGCGACCAACCGACTTGAGGCAGTTTCCCGGGCGCCTCCCCGGCCCACAGCTCCCCTCCCAAAAAGAGAGGAAAGGCGAAGGAAGGCCAAAGCAAGTGGTTCCCCTGCGATTGGGGATGGCTATAGATTACTAGGATGTGCCTATTTTGGGCTTCCTACCCAACTTGCTCGATCTCCCCGCTGGCTGGGATAGCTGGAGTGACTGGCGCAAACTCCCTTCAACGGCTGGACTGGCGCAACCTCAACACCCTCTGGGGATCCATTTTGGCCGAGACCTTGAGCCGGCTGGGTTGTCGGGTGGCCGTGGTCTGTCCAGGATCCCGTTCTGCCCCCCTCACCTATGCCCTAGCCCAGCACCCTGAGATCGAGGCCATTCCAGCGGTGGACGAGCGGTCGGCGGCCTTTTTTGCCCTCGGCTTGGCCCAGCAAACTCGGCAGCCCATCCCTCTGGTGTGTACTTCCGGCAGCGCCGGCGCCCATTTTTTCCCTGCTCTCATCGAGGCGGCAGAAAGTGGTTGGCCCCTTTTGGTGTTGACGGCGGATCGGCCGCCGGAGCTGCGCCACTGCCGCGCCGGGCAGACCATTGACCAGGTGAAGCTCTACGGCCACTACCCCAACTGGCAGGCGGAGCTGGCCCTGCCCAGCGCCGACCTGGAAGCTCTGGCCTACCTGCGCCAAATGATCATCCACGCCTGGGAGCGTGCTCTCTACCCTTTCCCGGGTCCGGTGCATCTCAACGTGCCTTTGCGGGATCCCCTAGCTCCCGTTGCCGATGGCAGCACGGCGCCGCTGGTTCATTTGCAGGAAGATCCGGAGTTTGAGAAGACCTTTTTCCGCGGGGTTATCTCCCCATCTGGCCTGGTCACCCCGGCTGGCGGTTCTGCATTCGCGTCAACAGCTTCCTTTTGGCGGGAGTGGTGTGGCTGTGAGCGGGGGGTGATCTTGGCAGGGCCGGCCCAACCGGCAGACCCCCAGCGTTATGCAGAGGCGGTGGCCCGCTTGGCGCTGGCCCTGGGCTGGCCGGTGTTGGCGGAGGGACTCTCCCCTTTGCGCAACTACGCTTCCCTCAACCCCTACCTCATCACCACCTACGATTTTCTCCTCCAGGGAGAGCAACCTCCTCTTTGGCCAGAGCAAGTGATCCAACTGGGATCCTTGCCCACCAGCAAGGCGCTGCGGCAAACCCTAGCCCAAGCCCGACCCCGCACCTGGCTGCTCGATCCCCGGGCCCAGAACGCCGATCCCCTCCACAACCCCACCACCCACTTGCCCTTTGTCGTGGAGGAGGTGGCGGCAGGGATCCCGGCAGGCAAGGCCAAAGCAACCGCTTTTCTACAAACCTGGCTGCGGGCGGAAGCCAAAGCTCGGGCTGAGCTGGATCGGCTGCTGGCTGACCTGCCGGAGTGGTTTGAGGGCAAGCTTGCCTGGTGGCTGGCCCACCACCTGCCGCCGGAGACGCCGCTATTTATTGCCAACAGCACGCCGGTGCGGGATGTGGAGTGGTTTTGGCCGCCCAACGATCGCCGCATCCGGCCCTACTTCAACCGCGGCACCAACGGCATCGACGGCATCCTCTCGACTGCCTTTGGGGTGGCCTACCGCCATCGGCCAACAGTGCTGCTGACTGGGGATCTGGCCTTTCTGCACGACTGCGGCGGCCTGCGTCTTGCCCAATGCCTCCAGGGATCCCTGACCATTCTTCTCATCAACAACCAGGGGGGCGGTATCTTTGAGCTCTTGCCCATTGCCAAGGCGGGTCGCCAGGAGCCCAACCCTCCCTTTGAGCCCTACTTTGCCACTCCCCAGGCGGTGGATTTTGCCCTCCTCTGCCAGGCCCATGGCATCCCCCAGCAGCGGATAGAGACCTGGGAAGAGCTGGCCCAGGCTTTGGATCCCTTGCCCGCCCAAGGGGTGCGGGTGTTGGAGATCCTTACGGATCGGCGGGCGGACGCGCGGCGACGGCAGGAGTGGTTCCGGCGCTGGTCTGAGCTGCCATCCACGCCGTAACCCGCTTCCAGATCTGTTCGGGCAGATCCTCGGCCTCGCAGTCCAGCCACTGGATCCCTGGCATGGCCCGAAACCAGGTCATCTGCCGCTTGGCAAACTGGCGGGTGCGCCGCACAATCAGAGGCTGCAGCTCGGCTGCCGGGATCCGCCCTTCCAGGTAAGCGCCGATCTCCGCATAGCCCAAGGTCTGCAAGAGGGGCAGGTCTGGGCCGTAGCGCTGCCGCAGCGTTTTTACCTCCTCAATCCAGCCTGCCGCCAGCATTTCTGCTGTGCGCCGGGCAATGCGTTGTTCCAGACGGGGCATTGGGCAGTGCAACCCCAAGAGCAAAATGGGGTAGTCAGGAGGATGGGCCTGCCGCAGGTAGGAAGCCGGCTTCCCAGTGGTGTAGATGATCTCCAAAGCCCGCAGGGTGCGCACTTCATCATGAGGGTGAATCTGCCCCGCTGCCACAGGATCCAACTGCTGCAGCCAGGCGTAGCGGATCTCGGGCGGCCACGTCTCCAGTTGAGCGCGCAACTGAGGCTGGGGGGGAACTGCCGGGATCCCTAAGCCTGCCGTGATCGACTGAATGTAGAGCCCTGTGCCCCCCACCAGAATAGGAGTCTGTCCCTGCCGATGGGCTGCGGCAATGCGCGCCTGGGCCGCCTGCTGAAACTCGGCCACTGTATAGGTGTGGCGGGGATCCACAAAGTCAATCAACTCGTGGGGCCAGAGGGCCCGCTCGGCGGGAGTGGGCTTGGCAGTGCCGATGTCGAACTCCCGGTACACCTGACGAGAGTCGGCGTTCAACAGGGGGGATCCCAGCCGCTGGGCCAACAGCAGCGCCTGGCGCGACTTGCCGGTGGCCGTGGGGCCAGCGATGACGACAAGCCCCGGCCTTGCAGTCGAGGAGGGGGAGGGAGGTTCTCGACAGTCGCGCCCATTTGGAGACCGGTTTTGATCCATCCGCCGGCAAGAAAGTTCACCCAGGGCAGCAGATTAAAATTTTCAAAGAACCTTAGCGCTGTGGCTAGAATAGAACATCCATAGTCTCTATCGTCTTCCCAGCTCTTCGAATTTCCCCGTGATCTCATCTTATGTCCCTGCTTCCGTTGCCATGTGGGGCGGGGCACGGCCTCGGTTTAAACTGCCCCTTGTCAAACTGCTTTTCCTGTTGCTGCGGGCCTCGGCACGGCTAGGTCTGGCCGGCCTTGGCAGAGCCCTCGGAGCAGGAATCCTGGCGGCGTTGCTGGCGTGGGAACCGCGCCCTGCCTTGGCAGAGGTTTTGGTGCTCAAGCAGGGAGAAGTGCGAACTTTGCCCCTATTGCAAACAAGTGCCCGGCTGCCCCTGCAGATGGAAATGCTCTATTTGGGCATGGTGGAGGAGCGCTTCTTGAGCTACGCCCGCGCCAACAATTGGGAGACTATTTCCAGCGACCGGGAGGATCCCCGCTGGAGCCGCTGGCAACTGCGCCCGGGCGGTGAGGCCCTTTACCTGCCGGATGCCCCTTCGTCGCGGGATCCCTTAGAGCCCCCCCTCTATGCCCGTGGGTTTTATGTGGAGGCCTACTTCATGGGCGGGCGGCTGGCGGGGATGCACCTAATTGACAATCCAGAAGAGCCGGGCTTCAATTTAAGGCAACTGCAAAGGCTTGTTCGCGCCTGGTTCCCCGATAATCGCCTGATGGTGTACTACCAGGTGCTGCCGGAGGATCCGGACCAGCAGGTGCTGGGCGCCTACTGGGGCACTGTCCCTCCCCCTTACCTTGCCACCATTCAGCGCAACAGCCGCCTGCCCTTCTGCCAGACCTTTTTCAGCCCCACTTCGCCCCAGCCCATCACGCCTCCTTCCACACCTCCCCATTGCCTAGTCCAGGCCGCCGGTGAGGACGGTACCGTGCCTTTGGCTGCCCAGAAGAAGACCAACGCTCTGCGCTAGAATTTCGAGCCCATCCTCCCACCAGAAGGGATCCCTGCCGCTGAGCCGTGGCCCTTCCCAATGGGCTGAGGGTGAGGAGCGCCAGGCCTTCTCCCCTCTCTTTTGCGCCTTGGCCTGAGAGGAGTCCAAGGGCAGGGTTTTCCCAGATCAGCTCAAATCAAACCGTTACCAGCTCGGGGCGGCGGCTGTGGCGAATGGCACGAATGGCTTCCCCGTAGTCCTTGGCCTTGAACACGGCTGAGCCAGCCACGATGGCGTTGGCCCCCGCCTCGATCACCTGCCAGGCGTTGCTGGCCTTGATGCCGCCATCTACTTCAATCCAGGGATCCAAGCCGCGCTCGTCGCACAGGGCTCGCAACTGGCGAATCTTGGGCACCACCGCCGGGATGAAGCTCTGCCCGCCAAAGCCAGGGTTGACACTCATGATCAACACCAGATCCACCAGATCCAGCACGTACTGGATCAGCTCCAGGGGGCTGGCGGGGTTGAGCACCACGCCTGCTTGCTTGCCCAGATCCTTGATTTGGCCGAGGGTGCGGTGCAGGTGAATGGTGGAGCTGGACTCGGCGTGAACGGAGATGATATCGGCCCCCGCCTTGGCAAAGTCGGCCACATACTTCTCCGGCTCCACGATCATCAGGTGCACGTCCAGGGGCTTGGCCGTAACCGGGCGCAGGGCTTCTACCACCAGCGGGCCGATGGTGATGTTGGGCACAAAGCGGCCATCCATCACATCCACGTGGATCCAGTCGGCCCCTGCCTCGTCCACCGCCCGCACTTCTTCCCCCAAGCGGCTAAAATCGGCTGAAAGGATGGAGGGGGCGACGACGATCGGCTTTTGCCCAGAGGCTGCGGAGGGCTGAGTCATGGCGAGTACCCAAGGTGTAAACCGCAAAACAGGGGAGCCTGCTCCTCTATGGTACGGAGTTTGATCCCCTTTGCAAAGCACCACCCGGCTTCTAGGGGATCCCGACAAAGCCGGCCCTGGCCAGTTGCACCCTCCGGAAAACTTGGGCCAGAGGCTCTCAGCGATCCGGCGGCTGCGCGTTGCTCTGAGGCTCTGGAGAGGCTTGCTCTGAGGGAGCTGGCTTCACTTTTTCTTCTAGCCGCAGGGCAAGCTGCTGCAACTGCATATAGATGCTGTTGACGGCCAGCATGGCCAGGACAGTGCCGAAAAACTTGGTGCGGGATCCCATAGACCAACTCCTGGGTAAGAACCAAGATAGGACAAAGGTACGTTCCTCGCCGCTGCCCTAGCTCCAACTTAGCGCACAGGCGGAGCAGGCTCTTGGAGAAAATATGGTTTCCCTCGACAGATGCAAGCACTTTCCCGGAGCAATGTCATGACCGCCTCCCCAAAGCCCGCCTACCAGCACCTGCACACCGCCCTTTGGGTCAGCGATCTGGCCAGGGCCGAGCATTTCTACGGCACGGTGCTCGGGATCCCCAAGGCAGAACGGTTTCCCTTTGACTTTCCCGGCGCCTGGTACCAGGTGGGGTCTTCGCAGATTCACTTGATCGTCACTGAGGAGCCGCTTGACCAGGGGCAGCAAGCCAGTCGTGGCAGCAGGGCGAAGTGGGGGCGCCTTCCCCACGTGGCGCTGGGAGTGGAAGATCTGGAGGCGGTGAAAGCCCGCCTGCTGCAGGCAGGCTATGAGGTGCAGCCCAGCGCTTCCGGGCGGGCGGCTGTGTTTGTCCGCGATCCGGATGGGAATGTAATCGAGCTAAGCGCCATTGGCGCAACTGAGCCATGAACCCTCTCCCCCCAGCGATACCGCCTGTAACACCAGCGCGGCGTGGCGATAGGGATCCCCGCTGCCAGTTCGACCCGGCCACCGCCCTGGTCAGCGCGGCGCAGATGCAGCGCCTTGAGGAGGAGATCTTCGCTGCCGGCATGCCCGTGGCCGCCCTGATGGAAAAGGTAGGGCTGGCCGCTTTTGCCCAGTTGCAACAGGATTTTCCCCAGGCCCAGCGCATCGGCATCCTCTGCGGGACAGGGCACAATGGCGGCGACGGCTTGGTGGTCGGACGAGAGCTGCGGCTGGCCCAAAGGTCGGTGAAGGTGTGGCTGGGCAAGCCAGATCTCAAACCCCTGACCGCCGAGCACGCCCGCTACCTCAGGGCCCTGGGGGCGGAGTTTGTGGAGCGGGTGGAGGCGTTGGCCGACTGCGACCTGCTCATCGACGCCCTCTTTGGCATTGGCCTAAACCGGCCCCTGGGGGATCCCTGGGCGGAGGCGGTGGAGTGGGCCAACGGCAGCGGCATTCCCATCCTCAGCCTGGACCTGCCCTCCGGCCTCAACGACCAGACAGGCGAGATCTGGGGCTGCTGCATCCGCGCCAGCTACACCTATGCCCTGGGCCTCTGGAAGCGGGGCCTGTGGCAGGAGGCGGCTCTGCCTTGGGTGGGACGTCTGCGCCGCCTCGATTTCGGCATTCCCCCTTGGGCCTGGCCGGAGGTGGAAGTTCCCCAGGTGTTGCTGCACCCCTGGCCCCATTTCCCCCCCGATCCGCCTTTGGATACCCACAAATACCGCCAGGGATCCCTGTTGCTGGTGGCGGGATCGACAACCTATGCCGGGGCGGCGGTGTTGGCCGGGCTGGGATCCCGCGCCAGCGGCGTGGGCATGGTAACCCTGGCGGTGCCGGCAGAATTGAAAGGGCTCGTCCACAGCGCTTTGCCGGAAGTCTTGGTTCACGCCTGGGAAGGGATCCCCTCCCTGCTGGCCGAGAAACCCTTTCAGGCGGTGGCGGTGGGGCCGGGCGTGGGAGAAACCCGCCGTCTGCTGCTGGAGATCCTGCTGCAGGATTGGGCCGGGATCCCTTGGGTGATCGACGCCGATGGCCTCAACGCCTTGGCGGAAATAGGGGTGGAGCGCTTGCCAGAACACAGGATCCAAGCCATCCTCACCCCGCACCTGGGGGAGTTTCGCCGGCTTTTTCCGCACCTCCCGCTTTCAGATCGCATGGAGGCAGCCCAGAGAGCAGCAGCCCAGAGCGGGGCAGTAGTGGTCTTGAAGGGGGCGCGGACGGTCATCGCCTCTCCTACGGGGGAATGCTGGGTCAACCCGGAAAGCACACCGGCTTTGGCCCGCGGCGGCAGCGGCGATGTTCTGACCGGCCTGATCGGCGGCCTGGTGGCGCGCAGAAGGGCTCAACTGGGTCAGTCGATGGGGATCGCGGAGCTGCTCAGTTGCGCCTGTGCGGGGGTGTGGTGGCATGCTCAAGCAGCCATCCATTTGGCGGGGGAACGGGGTCTAACGGGCGTGGATCCGGCCCACCTGGCGGAGCACCTGCCGAAAGCGCTGCGGATTCTGCGGCAACAAAAGCCCACTTAAGGTTGCAAAAACCCCAGGGCCAGCCCCAGGAAAATGAACAGGCCAAAACCAATCCGATAGACAATGAACACCCAGGTGCTGCTGCGCTGCAAAAATCGAATTAGCCAGTCGATGGACCCGTAGGAGAAGACAAAGGCCGAGAGCGTCCCCAGCCCCTGCGACAGCAGCGCCTCTGCCCTGAACTCGGCGATAAACTCCGCCACCCCGGCCAAAAAGAGGGCCGGGATCCCCAGCAAAAAGGAGTAGCGGGCGGCAGCCGAGCGCTGCAAATCCAGCAACAGAGCCGCCGTCAGCGTCACACCAGAGCGGGATACCCCTGGGATCAGGGCCAAAGCCTGGGCCAGCCCCACCCAGAGCCCATCCCCAATGCCCAGGCTGTGCAGATCGCGCCGGCGCTTCCCCACCCGTTCTGCCCAGCCCAAAGCCAGGGCCAAGCCGATGGCGGCGGCGGCAACCACCCACAACTGCCGGGGCGGGGATCCCCAGATGGCCTTGACGGCCCAGCCCGCTATGACAATCGGCAGCGTTCCCACCAGGATCCCCATGAGCAGCCGCCAAGACTCCTCCTGGAAATCTCGCTTCTGCCAAGCCTTCCAGGAGCCGAGGAGCAACTGGCGCAGGTCAGAAGCAAAGTAGATCAACACCGCTCCCAGGCTGCCCAATTGGATCACCGCCGCAAAGGAAGCCCCCGCATCCGGCCAGCCCAGCAAAGCTGGAAACACCCGCAGGTGCGCCGTGCTGCTGATGGGCAGAAATTCCGTGATCCCTTGCACCATGCCCAAGACCAGGGCCTGCCACCAGTTGGGATACCAGATATCGGCCAGCACCAAAGAAAGCCTCTCCCAGTACGCCAGGCTACTGTCTGGAGGGGAGTTTCCCTCACCCCCAACCCCTCTCCCTTAGGGAGAGGGGAGATAGAGATGCCGCAGTACCTCACCAGCCTTGCCCTGTCTCTGAAAAGGGCTACGCCCGAAACCCCCTGTTCAGGGATCCACTCTCAAAACTCTCCCCCGCTCGAAGGGAGCTGCCCTTAGAAAGTGAGCCGCTCCGGATCGTCGATGGTGATGAGCCAGTTGCCCACATTGCGGAAGAGGGGGTTGGGCTCTGTCCCCCGTACCCGCGCCTCTACCCGGTAGATGCCGGCAGCGGAAGGATTGCGCACATTGGAGAGCACCAAGCGGATCTCCTGGCCGGCGGCAATGGGCTGACGGGCCACCACCTCCAAAGAGCGAAACTCCTCGTTCCAGTACACTTCCGCCAGCTCCACCGGCTTGCCCTCCACCTCTAGGCGCACGTTCTCCGGGTCGATGACGGCATCGAAATTTCTATCCCCGTTGATCTGCACCTCTGCCACCGCCACGTTCTGAGGCGGGATCGTCAGGCGATAGCGATCCAACCGACCGCGAATGCCGCGAAAATCCAGCCGATAGCTGAGGACAGGTACCCCTTCGCTGCCGGTGATCACCAGGCCCGACTGCGCCGCTGCCGAAGGGGACAGCACCCCTACCAACAAGCCTGCCAAAATCAGCCTCGTCCCCAGCCGGGCCAAGCGGAGGCTCCACGAACGCTTCACTGCTCTCAACACCCAAACCTCCCAAAAGACATCAGTGTAGGCACAACTTGCCGCTGACCTAGGGAGCAGCAAGGCCATGAGATTAAATTGCTATCCATTGTAAGGGGTGGGATCCCTTCTACCGAGAGCGCTCAAGGCCCACGCGGGTGCGGAGATGCGCAGTTTTCCCCGCCCCCAGAACCTTGCAGTCGCAACCCTGATGCTCTGCAACGTCCAGGAGCCTGGGGGATGGGCGTCGAAGGATATCACTTAAAGAAACTAAGTACCCCCACCCCGATCACCATCAGCACCCAGAGCAGGGATCCCACCAAAATCACATTCTTGGCCCGGCTCCAGTCGCTGGCCGAGCTGAAGAGCACCGGCACCGCCACCACCAACAGCAAGCTGTAAAGCACCAACACCAACAAAGCAATTTGGAAAATGAGCATCATGGTCTGGATCCCTCACAAAAGTCTTGTCTTGGATAAAAGCTCCCGACAACACCGGGCTGCCCAACCTGATCCGGCTCGCTGCGCACCGGCGGCAGGGTAGATAGGATAACGCTGTAAACTACCCGGCTCCGACCGCCCCCCCTTCCAGCCCCCCAACCCCCCGTATACGGGGGGCGGGGGGATTGAGGGGGGTACGGAGCGGGCTTTTGGTAGCCCTGCAGCTGGCAAGCCAACCACGAACCCCCCTCTTGTCCCCCCGCATGCGGGGGGATGTAGGGGGGCTGGTTTACAGCGACCCCCAAAAGTGCAATCCCGTTGGCACCGTTCAAATCTGCATCCCCTTCCCAACCACAAGCCGGGTTCACACAGCGAAAATGCTTCCCTTCCCGTTGCCCAATCCACAGGCACTGGTGGCAGGTCTGCGAGCTGTAGGCCGGCGAAACCACCACAACCTTCACCCCTGCCCGCATCGCCTTGTAGTGCACAAACTGCCGCAACTGGTAGAACGCCCAACTGTTTGCCCGCCGCCGCTCCGTCTTGCTGCGCGGCTGCCGGTTGACCCGCTCCCGGATCCCGGTCAGGTCTTCCAAGGCAATAAAACGGTGAGTGGCCAGTGCCCTAGCAACAATCGACTTGGAGATGCAGTGGTTCACCCAAGTTTGAAAGCGTCTCTCCCGACCAGACAGCCGTTGCAGCAGTTGCTGACACCGACGTCGTGTACTGCGTGTGCCCTTGCTGGCCTTGCGTTGGAGAACCCCTCTCAAACGGGAGTAGTGGTCTCTGACCTGGTTCAACTGCTGTCCATTCCAGTTATCTCCCTCAGAGGTGTGGGCAATATCTCTCCTACCCAAGTCCACACCAATGGCCTTGACGGCGTGCTCCGGCTCCGGCACCTCAGACTCCACGCCAATCTGGATGGAGTAGGAGCCGCCTTGGCGCTTGACCAACGTGGCTGCTTTGGGATTTGAACCCGCTAGCAGGCCGCGCTGGTAGTGACCTATATCCAGTTCAAAGCGTTCCCGTCCCTCAACGGTGGTCAGCGACACCGTCCAGTCCTTCTCACGGAACGAGAAGATGCGGGCATCGTAGGTAACAAAGCCAGACTTGAACGCCTTGACTGGACGGTTTTTCTGCTGGGCAACCTTGCGGGCACCGGCTAACCTTCTGCACACCTGTTGTGCCAGGTTGCTGGATAGTCCGAAGCGGGTACGAATCTCGCGGTAGCAGAGAGATTGGAGCTTGACGGCGTTGACTATCTTCTCTGGTGTGTTCTCATTCACGCAGTTCAGTGCCTTTGCGAAGGCATCCAGGGTCGCATCCAGCTTGGCGGCTTGCGACACAGACACCTTGAGTTTGCAGGAGATAGTCAGGACTTGGGCCATGTCACGATTATACGTCGTCCGCATTCCTCCCGACCCTGACCGGCACGGCCCCCGGCCCCCCAGTCCCCCCGTATACGGGGGGATATAGGGGGGTACAGGGCGGGGCTCCTGCGGTTTCTAGCTGACTATACCAAAACTGGGATCCCTCTTTTGGCCATATCCGTCGGGGCAGCCATGGACGAATGAACTACCCAGATACGGACTGCATTCGGAAAGGGTTGAAGTCGGTTGCCACGTCAAAGTAGTCTTCCTGTTCTTGCTGCTTCAGCCAGCCGGTGATGACATAGGTCAGGGGCGTACAGACCGCCTCAACGGCACACTTGAACACGTAGTTGGAGACAATGAGGCTCATCAGACCGGGAAACACCCCCCAGAAGGCGATGAGAATAAACAGGCCCGTATCCACCGCCTGGCCCACCAGGGTGGAGCTGATGGTGCGTGTCCACAGCCAGCGTCCCCGCGTCCACACCTTCAGGCGGGCCAGCACATAGGCATTGGCAAAGCTGCCGCTCCAGTAGGCAATTAGGCTGGCCAGTACAATGCGCGGGGTAAGGCCGAGAATCTGTTTGTAGGCTTCCTGGTAGGGCCAGTCGGGGGCTGCCGGCAGGGATCCCACGATCATCAAGGTCGCCGACATCAGGGCCGCCGAGATAAATCCCAGCCAGATCACCCGCCGCGAGCGGGCATAGCCGTAGACCTCCGTGAGGATGTCGCCGAAAATGTAGCTGAGGGGAAAAAGGACGGTGCCGCCATCGAACGTAAACGGCCCCAAGAGCACGATCTTGGTGGAGGCGATGTTGGAGATCAGCAGCACAGCCACAAACAGGGCCGTCACCGCATCCAGGTGCCGATAGGCGCGCTCAAAAACCCTCTCAGACATCAGGATCCCCCCAACAGCTTGCGGATGTGCTTTAGCTCCTTGACGATCAAGGCCAAGCCCTGGCTGTGCCGTTCCACCTCGCTGGTGAGCTTACGGATCTGCTCTTCCAGGTTAGCGCTGTGGGATTCCTGACGCTCCAGGCGCTGGTTGAGATCAGAAAGCCGCGTCACCACTTCCCGCTGGATCAGGTTTTCCGTGCCTTGGATGAGCAGCGTCTCGATGGCGGTGAGCTTGTTCAAGAGCAACTGGGTGTTGGTTTCCGATCCCGGCTCTGCTGCCGCCGCAGGGGCTACTTGCAGGGCCTTTTGAATGCGAGCCAGAAGAGCCTCCGCCTCAAACGGCTTTTCAATAAAATCGAAATCGACAAAAGGCTCAGGGACGCGGGCTGTTACCTGCTCTTTCATCCCCGACATGATGATGACAGGGGTATTCTTCAGGCTCTCTTCCTGCCGGATGGCCTGCAATGTGTCATAGCCGTCCATCTTGGGCATGACAAAATCCAGCAAGATCAGGTCGGGGTGATGTTTTTTGGCAGCCTCCAGGCCCGCTAGGCCGTCTTTGGCCTCCAGCACCTGAAACTGGTCAGCCAAGATGCTGGCCACCATCTTGCGGATCATGATGCTATCGTCAATGACCAACACCGTCTTGGCTGTCATGCTCGGGCGCCCCCTTTTCCCAATCTACTCGACCTGCTCAGCCTCTTCCTCCAGCGCATGAAGCATCAGAGGCGTCCTTCCTGGGACACCAATAGAGTACTCTCCCTCTCAGGGAAGTGGAGTGTTTACAGCTCCAATTTCGCCGACTCTCCCAAGGCCCAGAACTTGCCGGTTTCGCATCGCTGCCTTGCTATAATCTAACGTAAACAAACATTAAGCATTCGCACCTTGCAGGGTTATGAGCTTACAGTTGAGCTCCGAGCTGTCGCTGCCGATCCCATCTCCAGTCGGAGAAGCTGCTTACCGCGCTTTTCAGTGGGGCAAAAATCTCTTTGGCTTTGCCCACAAGGCTCTCTCCACCCAGGCTTTGGAGCTGATGCTCTCTGTGCTCAGGGAGCTGCAAAGTTTTTCCTCTGGGAAGCCCCTACCGCCGCGGGAGCGGGTGAAGGTCAGCCCAGCTACTTTGCAAGAGTTGCGGGCTCGTTACGAACGGCTGCTACAGGTCGATTGGCAAGACGCCGAGGCAGGTTACTACCCTCACGCCCTTCTTTTCGATAACCCCTGGCTGGACTTTGCCCGCTACTACCCGCAGGTATGGCTGGATCTGCCGCAGATCACTCAGCGGGTACACAGCCGGCGCTACCAAGAGTTTTCTCCAGACATCTCCACCGAGGGCTATCCAAAATACTACCTGCAAAATTTTCATTACCAAACCAACGGTTACCTGAGCGACAGCTCGGCTGAGCTCTACGACCTGCAGGTGGAACTGCTGTTTGGTGGCGCGGCAGATGCGATGCGGCGACGGGTGATCCGCCTGCTCAAGGATGGTTTCGATCCTGCTCTATCCGACCCCCACATCCTCGACGTAGCTTGTGGCACCGGGCGCACGCTGCGCCTGCTGCGGGGATCCCTGCCCAAAGCGGCGTTGTACGGCCTGGATCTTTCCCCTGCCTATCTGCGCAAGGCCAACCGGCTGTTGCAGGAGTTGCCCGGGGAGCTGCCCCAGCTCATCCGCGCCAATGCCGAGGCCATGCCCTACGCCGACGCCACCTTTGATGCGGTTGTCAGCGTGTTTCTCTTCCACGAGCTGCCCGGCCCGGCCCGCCAAAATGTCATCAACGAGATGAGCCGGGTGGTGAAGCCGGGGGGCGCCATTGTCATCTGCGACTCGGTGCAACTGCTGGACTCGCCCGAGCTGGAGGAGACGATGGAAGCTTTTGTGCAAACCTTCCACGAACCCTACTACCGGGACTACATCCGCGACGACCTGGGGGTGCGCCTGCAGCAGGCAGGCTGTGAGGTGTTGCGCCGAGAAACCCACTACGTCAGCACTTATATCTTGGCCCGTAAGAGTTGAGCGCCCTTGCCAAAAGCTTAAGAGGGTAAGGAGATTCGCGGTCGCCTGGCCAAAGGCTGTATAGTAGTATCAGACACGAAACCTCGGATAAAAAGCTAGGTCATCAACGCCCTTAAGTGCAAGGCGTCAGAATCTTTTCTATACTTAGGCTCATGTCCCCTCCGTATGGATCCCTTCGTGCCGGCATCACTGCTCTCAAGCAGGAGCGCTACTTAGAGGCGATCAACCTCCTTGAGTCTTTCTGCTACTGCTGCTCGATTCACGAGAGCTCGCCCCGCCAGAAGGAGCGCAACGGTTCCAGGATAAACCCTGAGGAATGCGCTTTGGCGCGGGTAGCCCTGGTCATGGCCTATCAGGGCAGCGGCGACTTGGAGCGCTCGACCGCGCTCTGTCAGGAGCTGTTGGAGCAGGGGGAACCCTCCTCAACAACACCCCTCTGGGCGCAGGAATGGGCAGCTCAAGCTCTGCCCACCCTCAGGCAGGCTTCAGAGCAGTCTATGCCGCCTGAGGAGGTGATGGCGCGGCTGCCCGTCCCCCGGCAGTTGGAAGACTGTCAGACCCTGTGTAGCTCCCGCGATCCCGCCCCGCATTTACTCAAGTCTGCCAACTAATCCTGCCAGTAGGCTGAAGTTGGCAACTCTGGGTGAAGAGCCGACAGGAGAAGTTGTGTTTTCGCCAGGAGCGCGCCTCTAGGTGTTCGAGTCTCACATGTTAATCGTAGAGTATGCCTGCTGCTGAGCCCACCACCTACCACTTTATTGTTGCCAGTCTGTCTTTTTTGCGCTCTGAACCTCTGGAGGAAGTGCTGGAGGAGCGTCGCCGACACTACGAGGAGCACCATCGCTCCATCGATTTCTTTTGGGTGCCCCAGCCGGCTTTCATGGAAGCTCCAGAGCTGCGTCCCCTGCGCCACAAGTTAAAGGAGCCGCTGGGGGCAGTGGTCTCGACCAATGAGGATTTCATCCGTTGGCTGGCGGTGCGCCTCACTTTTGTGGAAAAGGGCAGCTTCGTGGCCCCCAGCGAGTCGATCCCGGATCCCTTGCGCTCCCTGTCCTTGGCAGAGGGTTGATGAGATCCTGCCGGCGCGACCGATGGGAGGTGTCGCCCCCTCCTCGAGACGGGCGCGCAAGTTTGATTGCGGGATGGGCCAAGATTAAGATCAGGGCACCTCTCTCCGTCCAGCAGCAGTGGCGGCACGAGCCGGCATGAAAAGCACCTGTCAGGGCCAAGGCGGGGGAGGGAGAAAGGTTACACGGGGCACTATGACTTTGGAGCGACGAGGGGATTGGCCGGAAGGGGAGGCGGAGGTCTGCCAGCGGACTCCTCATCTTCGGGATCTTCCTCCCACATTTCCTTCAACTGAGGTGCTAAAGTCGGAGGCCCCCCCACTTGAGCCGCCGGCAAGTCCTCCCTCCGGCTCGCTGGCGTGTTCGTCCGGGAATCCCTTGCCGGAGCCGCTCCCTGAGGATCCCAAAGACGACGGCCCAACCGAGAAGCTGAAGCAGGAGGATGCTGCTCTGGCCGGGCCAGGCCTGAGAAATTTCCTGGCCGTGCTGCGCCGACGCAATTTCCTGCTGCTGTGGATAGGGCAGGTGTTTTCCCAGTTGGCCGACAAGGTGTTGTTGGTGCTGCTGATTGGGTTGATCTCGAGGCAGTTTCAGCCGGAAGGGGCCTCCATCAGCGGCTGGGTGGCGGCGATCATGCTGGCTTTTACGCTGCCGGCGGTGTTGTTGGGCAGCCTGGCGGGGGTATTTGTGGATCGCTGGCCCAAGAAGGGGGTGCTGGTGCTCTCCAACGTGGTGCGCGGGATCCTGGTGCTGCTGTTGCCGCCGCTGCTCTGGCTGACGGCGGGGCGCAACCTTTGGCCAGGGATCCCTTTGGGCTTTGGCGGGCTGCTGTTGATTAGCTTTGCCGTGTCTGTTTTGACCCAGTTTTTTGCCCCTGCCGAACAGGCCACTCTGCCCCTGATCCTGCCCAGGCGGGAGCTGTTAGCGGCCAACTCCCTCTACACCACGACGATGATGGCTTCGCTGATCGCCGGCTTTGCCATCGGCGAGCCGCTGCTAACGCTGGCGGATCGTTGGGGGCGTGCGTGGTTGCCCGGCTGGGAGGTGGGGCCAGAGCTGTTGGTGGGGGGAGCCTACCTGTCGGCGGGAGCCCTGCTGCTGCTGTTGCAACCCCACGAGAAGCTGGAGCCCAGACCTTGGGAGGCTCCCCATCTCTGGGAAGATCTCAAGCTGGGCCTGGAATACATCGGGCAAATGCCCTTGATCCGCGCGGCCCTGCTGCAAATGGTGGTGCTCTACTCGCTGTTTGCGGCGCTGGCGGTCTTGGCGGTGCGCATGGCCGAGGTGACGGCGGAGCTGGAGGCAGATCAGTTTGGGGTGTTGCTGGCGGCTGCCGGCCTGGGCATGGCCATTGGGGCCTTTTGGGTGGGGCATACGGGCCGGCAGGTGAGCCGTCGCGCCTGGAGTGGGCTGGGATCCCTGTTGCTGTGTCTGTCCTTGGCGGCCTTGTCCTGGACGGAGGGGAAGCTGTTTCCCAGCTTGGCTTGGATTGCCCTGCTGGGCTGTGGAGGGGCGTTGGTGGCGGTGCCCATGCAAACCCTGCTCCAGGAGGAGACCCCCGAACATCTGCGCGGCAAGGTTTTTGGACTGCAGAACAATGCGGTCAACATTGCTCTCAGTTTGCCGCTGGTTTTGGCGGGGGTGGCGGAAACCTATTTCGGCCTTGCCTGGACGTTTCTCGGCCTGGCGGCCCTGACCGGGTCGGCGGGGCTGTACCTCTGGGGTCTGCTGGGCAGAGAGGGGCACAGATAAGTTTTTCTGCTGGATAGCTGCGACGTAGGGCTGGGTATCTGTCAATGCCTTGTCGGTCTGGGTTTCTCCCCTGAGAGGGGAGGAGCGGGCCGAGGTGGGATGCGAGTCTGCTACCCTTATAGAGGCTTTGGAATCGCACATCCCCTTGTAGATCAGCGTTCTGGCGCTGTAGGGATCCGCCCATGCACATCGCCTGGATAGGCAAGAAGGCACCTTTCTGTGGCAACGTCACCTATGGCCGTGAGGTGACCAACGGCCTCTTGGAGCGGGGACATCAGGTGAGCTTTTTCCATTTCACCAACGAAAGCCCCTCCCCCAGCCTGGAGGCGCCTGCTGTAGAGGGATCCCGTCCGGGGAGCCGTTGGCGTGCTGAGCTGGCGGGGCGGGATGTCTCCCTGCCCTGTCTGTACAAGTCGCAGATTTATACGATCCCAGCTCCCAACGCCAGGCGGCTGCTCACCCAGGCGCTGCGGGAGTTGCAGCCGGATCTGGTGCATGCCTCGCTGACGATTTCTCCCATCGACTTTGTCTTGCCGGAGATCTGTGCGGAGCTCAACCAGCCGCTGGTGGCCACCTTCCACCCGGCCTTCGACCGGCGGCGGCGCAACATTGCCTCCCGCACCCAATACCTGGCCTACCAGCTCTATGCTCCTTGTTTGGCCCACTACGACCGCACCATCGTCTTCTCGGAAACACAGCGGCAGATCTTGGTCAGGCTAGGGGTGAGCCGCGAGCAGGTGGTGGTCATTCCCAACGGCGTCGACGTGGATAAGTATTCGCCGGGGCCCTCCACCCTTAAGCAACGGTTGGGGCTGGAGCGGATCTTCGTTTACCAAGGGCGGATCTCGCCGGAAAAAAATGTGGAGGCCTTGCTCAAAGCCTGGAAGCAAGCTCAAATGGGCGAGAAGTGCGGCCTGCTCATTGTGGGGGATGGGCCGCTGCTCAATACCCTCAAGCCCTTCTACACCCGCCAGCACGGGATCCACTGGCTGGGCTACGTTGCCGACGAGCAGCAGCGCATCGAGATCCTGCGCGGATCCGACGTGTTTATCCTGCCCTCTTTAATCGAGGGGCTCTCTTTGTCGTTGCTGGAGGCGATGGCCTGTGGGGTGGCGGCGGTGGCCACCGACGTCGGGGCCGACGGCGAGGTTTTGGCCGATGGAGCCGGGATCCTGTTGGATCCGGCTCGGGTGGCGGTGGAGCTGCAAACGCTGCTGCCCCTGCTGCGGGATCAACGGGAATTTACGCAACTGCTGGGGATGAAAGCCCGCCAGCGGGTGCTGGAGCGCTACACCCTCAGCCACAACCTCAGCCGGTTGGAGCAGCTCTACCAGGAGCTGTGCCGGGGATCCCGTCAGCGCCGCCGCGCGTAAGGAAGACTATTGGGATTGGGCTGAAACTTTTGCGACAAAGCTTTTGATATTTTTGCTAAACTGCATCGTTATGTTTCCAAGGGATTGCCTCTAAGTTCCCGATGGATGAGTACGGCCCGCAAAAAGCCTTTCCGGCGCAGCCCCCTGCCGGGCTGTCGGGTTCGTCCTGGACGGAGTCTTTGCTTGCCCAAGGCGCGGACAGAAACTCCTTTCCCGCCAACGTTCCGGCTGCGTCGCTGCCGCCCACCGACGAGCAGGGCGATCTGCGCTCGGCCCAAGCTGGCCCAGATGGGGATCCCGCCGGTGCGCCCAAGGCGGCCTCGGAGGAGAGAAAGCTGACGGAAGTGAAACCGGCCATCTTGCCCGCCCCGCCGAAGCCGGAGCCGGTGGCAGAGCTGGGGACAGACCAGCAGCCGATGCTGTATTTGCTGGGGGGATTGGCCTTTGCCCTGCGCTCCTTCAACAACCTGAACCAGATCCTAGAGCTCACGGCTTTTGTGGCCAGCCAACTCACCGCTGCCGACGGCGGCGCGCTGGTGTTGTTCAACCCCAACGGCACCATCCAGCTAGATCAACTGCATTGTTCGGACCTCGACCGCCGCGAGCAGATTCGCGCCGAGATGGAGCAGATCGCCCAAGCTCTGTCTGCGCAGGAGCCCATTTTAAAAACCGAGGGATCCCTGTCTGTGAAGATCCCAGCCCTGGAACATCTCTTGGACGAGCGCCTGCGCCAGAGTCTGGGGCCAGATGTCCGCCTGTTCGGGACGCCGCTGTTGATTCGCAGCTCCGTCCAGGGGCGCCTGTACGTCTTCAGCCGTCAGCCCGGCTACCAGTGGAATGAACGTCGCCAACAACTGCTGCGGTTGGTGGCTGACCAAGCGGGCGTGGCCATCGAGAACGAGCGCTTGACGGCGGCCTTGCGCCGCAAAATGGCCCTGGAAAAAGAAATGGAGATCGGCTCCTACATCCAGACCCAACTGTTGCCCCGCCAGTACCCCCAGGTTCCAGGCATTCGGCTGGCAGCCCGCTGCCGTGTGGCCAGCAAGGTGGGGGGCGATTACTACGATTTCATTAAGATCCCCAGCGAGCGACCGGAAAACTCTAGGGCCGCCGCCGATGAGCCGGTTGGATCCCTGGCCCCTTCCCCTGAGCCATCCGAAGACTTTCGCCTGGCCATCGTAATTGGGGACGTGATGGGCAAAGGTGTCCCTGCCGGCATGTTGATGAGCATGACCCGCGCCATGGTACGGGCAGAAGCCCTCAACCGCCACTCGCCGGCCCGCGTTCTCCAACATCTCAACCGGGCCATGTACAGCGATCTGGAGAACTCCAATCGCTTTATCAGCCTGTTCTACTCAGAGTACGATCCCCGCTCCCGTCGCCTCTGTTTCAGCAACGCCGCCCACAACCCCACCCTCTGGTGGCGGGCCCGCAGCCGCGACATCCAGCCCCTCGACACAGAGGGAGCGCTGATCGGCTTGGAGGAACACAGCCAATACTCGGAAAGCTGCGTGCACCTGCAGCCGGGAGATGTTGTAGTTTATTATACCGATGGCTATGTCGAGGCCGCCAATACCCGCGGGGAGCGGCTGGAGACTTCAGGTCTGATGGAGGCCATCCAGCGGGCTGCCAGTCGCTACGAGTCGCCCGAGGAGATCCTGGAGAACCTTTTTGAGCAGATGGACGCCTTCCGGGGCCGCCAGGGATCCCACCCTGTTGTCCCAGGGCCGCCAGTGGATGCAGGGCTCTTGTTTCAGGATGAGATTTCCCTGCGGCCTGAGCCGGTGGACGATACGACGCTGGTGGTGTTGAAAGTACTGCCCGATTCTGAGCCAACCTAGCTACGAAGGTTCAAACTAAGGGTACCCTCTAGCTAGGGAGGCCACTTAGGTGGCGGCCCGCTTTCCCAGTTGACCTTTGCCTGAGGTACATGCATGCACTCCACTGCTTCTGGCTCTGAGCCCTCCTTAGTTTACTTGCCGGCCTCGCCGGCCTTGCAGACGGAAGCGATCGTCGCCCAGGTGTTCCGGCAGGACGTGCTGGGCGATATCCGCAAGGGCTGGAACAACTTCGTGGAATCGGGCCAAATTTGGGCCCTTTTGATAGGGATCGTGGCAGGCTACATGCTCAAGAGCATCACCAGCTCTCACTAAAGGCGGTGGCGCCCGGATTCCCTGGCCCCAAGGTGGCGGCGTTTTGGCTGTCGTTGCCTTGCTTGCTCTTTTCCGCCTCAACTGCAGCCAAGTCTTTCTGTGGTGGTCATCTCTCTCCCCGTTCCAAGCCCATGGCTAAGCCGACGGCACCTTCCACCCCGCGCCCCTGGAGCGGACGCTTTGCGGGATCCCTCCACCCTAGGATTGCCCGCTTCAACGCCAGCATTGGCTTCGACATTCGCCTTTTGCCCTACGATGTGGCCGGATCCCTGGCCCATGTGCAGATGCTGGGGGCCTGCGGCATCTTGAGCCGCGAAGAGGCAGAGCAAATTCGGCAGGGGCTGGAGCAGATCGAGAAGGAAGTTGCCGAGGGCATCTTCCAGCCTGACCCTGAGGCGGAAGATGTCCACTACGCCGTCGAGCGCCGTCTGGTGGCCTTGGTGGGGGAAGTGGGCAAAAAACTGCACACGGGGCGCTCCCGCAACGACCAAGTGGCCACCGACCTGCGCCTCTACCTGCGGGATGAAATCGACACCATCCGGCAGGCTCTCTGGGAGCTGCGGGGGGTTTTGTTGGACTTGGCCAGCCAGCATGTGGAGACAATCCTGCCCGGCTACACCCACCTGCAGCGGGCCCAGCCCATCAGCTTGGCCCACCACCTTTTGGCCTATGAAGAAATGCTCTGGCGGGACTGGCAACGGTTGGGACGGGTGCGGGAAGAGGTCAACGTCTGTCCCCTGGGCTCCGGGGCCTTGGCCGGCACTTCCTTGCCCATCGACCGGCAACTGGTTGCTCATCTGCTGGGCTTTGAGCGCATCAGTGCCAACAGCCTAGACGCCGTCAGCGACCGGGACTACCTGGTGGAGTTCCACGCTGCCGCCAGCCTGATCTTGGTGCATCTCAGCCGTCTCTCGGAAGAGCTCATCCTCTGGGCCACCCAGGAGTTTGGCTTTGTCGCCCTCACCGATGCCTGTGCCACGGGCTCCAGCCTCATGCCCCAGAAGAAGAATCCCGATGTGCTGGAATTGGTGCGGGGCAAGACAGGGCGGGTGTTCGGCCATCTCCAAGCTCTGCTGGTCACCTTGAAGGGGCTGCCCCTGGCCTACAACAAAGATTTGCAAGAGGACAAAGAGGGGCTCTTCGATACCGTCGATACTGTGAAGGCTTGCTTGGAGGCGATGACCATCCTGCTGCGGGAAGGGATCCAATTCCAAACCCAACGCATGGAGGCCGCGGTGCAGGAAGACTTCTCCAACGCCACCGACGTGGCCGACTATCTGGTGCGAAAAGGGATCCCCTTTCGCGCCGCCCACGATCTGGTGGGTCAGATCGTGCGTACCTGTGTGGCAGAGGGAATTCTGCTCAAAGATCTGCCCCTGGAGCGGTGGAAAAGCTTTCATCGAGCCTTTGAGGAGGATATCTTTGCGGCCATCGATCCCCGCCAGGTGGTGGCCGCGCGGCTCAGCGCTGGAGGCACTGGCTTTGCGGTGGTGCGGGAAGCCTTGCAACGGGCCCAGGCCCGCTACCAACAGACAGAGCCGGCAGAAGAACCCCCGCTGCCCCCCTCCTCACCTGGCTCTGGGCTGCCCTTGGAGAGCTGAGCAGCGGCCCTGCCTCCATTCCCGCTTGCCCCCTCTGTCCGCGACCCCAGAGCGACCTCCCAGCCATTGGCCTTGAGAAAGCGGAGGAAGGATGCGATCCCAAGCCATCTCCCCACCCCCCTCTGCCCTGGGAGAAGTGGTGGAGGCCAACACCACCACCCTTGTGGCCCAGTGCCTAGAGCCAGAACGCCTGAGCTTCCCGCCCCTGCCCGCCCTCGGCAGTTGGATCCGCTCGCAAGACGAGGAGACCGGCAACTGGATCTATGGAGTGGTCTGCTATGCCGCCATCACTCCCATCGACACCGTTCACCGTCCCAGGGCCTTGGGCCTCTCCCCCCGGGAACTGCGGGAGCAGCAACCCCAGATTTTCGCCATGTTGCGCAGCGATTTCCGCGCTGCCATTGTCGGCTTCGTTGGCGGGGGGCGGGTTTATCAGTATCTGCCGCCGCGCCCGCCCCAGATCCACCAGCCAGTTTACCCCTGCTCTGAAAGCGAGGTAAGGGAGTTTTGCCGCTCTTTTGAGTTTTTGCGCACCCTGCTGCGTGTCAACGGGATCCCCAGCGACGAGTTGGTGGCCGCTGTCATCCGTCAGACTTACCGGATCTTGAACCGGGATCGCCACTGGTTGGTGCAAGCAGGGCGGCAGTTGAGCTCGCTGTTGCGGGACGACTACGAATACCTTAGCGCAATTTTACGAAAGATTGAAGCCTAAGCGAAGAAGTATTGAGAATAGTCCTGAATCCCGCCGAAATTTCATCTGAGAGTGATAGCCTGAGGCGAAATCCTTGTGAATCATCCCTTTTGTACCCCATTGCTTGCGTCAAAATGTTTAACAAATTTAATCCCTCTGACAAACCCTCCAAAGGCAACTGGGCAGGTCGCACTTTTTCTGCTGCTGTGGGCGCTTCGCTGGCAGCGGCTGTTTGCATGGCTCATGGCCAGCCGCCCTTTATATCGCTGCTAGTGGCCAGTTGTGCAACGGTGTTTACCCTCGTTTGTGATGAGATGGGCTGGATATAGGCTCGGGGTCAGCTTTGGGCTCTCAGCCCCTCTGAGGCAACCATCGAACGACATGCAAGATACCCACGGATCAAACGCCGCTAAGAGTCTCTCCGCCCCTGCGCAATTTGTTTCGGCGAGCCATAGCCCTCGGCAAGCTATTGGAGGGCAGTAGAAGAGGGCGGATACGGATTCCTGTCTCTCCAGGCTTTTGGCTGGATCTAGAGGCCCTGGTAACTGTCCCCGGCCCGGCAGCCTCTGGGCCCACTTGGGCGAGGTGGGCAGGGAGCGAGCAGCGCTGTTTGGTTTTGATGTTTTTTGCCGGATCCCTGCCCAGGGCTGGCTTCGGCGAAGCAAAAGGTAGAGCAATCGGGGGTTAAGATCGGGGGGAGCGCCCTCTGCTGGTTTCTCTTTGCCTATAGTTGGCCCCGGAAACATCCCCATCTACAGAGGCTGTGCTGCCGTAACTTGAGAACCAGGCAGGCGGGAGCCTCCGATCCCAGTCAGGGCCTTTCCAAAACCCGATTTGACGGCCGATCTGTCTGGAGCGGGGCCAGAGTTGCTCGCTTCCCCCAGGCGCCGATGCCCTTGAGCCTATGACCTCCCTTCCTCTGGTTTCTGTGATCTTGGGCACGCGGCCCGAAGCCATTAAGCTGGCTCCGGTAATCCAGGCCCTGCGGGCCAGTCCCCACCTGCGCACCGAGGTGATCCTGACAGGGCAACACCGGGAGATGGTGGATCAGGTGATGCGGCTCTTCGGCCTACGGGCGGATCGGGATCTGGAGATCATGCGTCCCCGCCAAAGCCTGACCGACATCACCGAAGCCACCCTGCGGGGTCTAGAACCCTACTTGCAGGCGCAGCGGCCCCAACTGGTTTTGGTGCAGGGCGATACCACCACCGCCTTTGCCGCTGCCCTGGCTGCTTTTTACCAACGCATTCCAGTAGGCCATGTGGAAGCCGGCCTGCGCACCGACGATCTCTACCACCCTTTTCCCGAAGAGGCCAATCGCCGTCTCATTTCTCAGTTGGCCAGCCTGCACTTTGCTCCCACGCCGCAAGCGGTGGATAACCTGAAGCAAAGCCGCGTGATCGGCTCTATCTATTGCACGGGCAACACCGTCATCGATGCCCTGCTACAGGTAGCTGCGCTTGGGATCCCCTGCCCCATCCCTGGCTTGGACTGGGGGCGCTATCGGGTTTTGTTGGTTACTGTGCACCGGCGGGAAAACTGGGGGGATCCCTTAATAGCCATCGGCCAGGCTCTGCTGCAGATTTTGGCGGAGTTCCCCGACACGGCCCTCCTCTTGCCTCTCCACCCCAACCCCGCGGTGCGAGAGCCCCTGCAGGCCCTGTTGGGATCCCGGGAGCGAGTTTTTCTTACCGAGCCCTTGGACTATCCCTGCTGGGTCAGCGCCATGCAGCGCTGCACTCTCATCCTCAGCGATTCCGGCGGCATTCAAGAAGAGGCGCCAGCTTTGGGCAAACCGGTGCTGGTGCTGCGGCAGACCACCGAGCGCCCTGAGGCGATTGCTGCCGGCACCGCCCGCCTGGTGGGCGCCCATCCCGAAAAGATCCTGGAGGCGGCCCGAGAATTGCTCACGGATCCCCAGGCCTACGCCCGCATGGCCCAGGCTCAAAACCCCTTCGGCGACGGCACCGCTGCCAGGCAAATTTGCCACATCATCGAGAGGCAGTTTAACTCGCCCAGCTCACCAGAATAAGGCCCGCAGAGACTCAGACTGGGGTGAGAAAACCGTTGCCTGCTCCTCCCTTTCTTCGGCTGCCCCGAAAAAAACTAGGATCGACTGCTGGTACACCGGCAAAGCCGTCATCCGCACCGCCAAGATCCTGCCCGGCTACCCGGCCGTGCTCTGCCGGAGCGCCACCTGCGTATGTGTTTATAGCCTTGGGACAGGAGCCATTCATCATGGTCATGGCTCCCCCCAAAACCCTCCCCGACCTAGACAAAGTGCAAGCCCTGCGCTTCCCCCCTGGGCACGGGCTGCTGCTGCACCGCGGCACCTGGCACGCTTTCCCCCTCGCCTGCGAGCGCCCCGTTGTGGTGCTGACTGCCAACTCCGACGAAGTGGTAGAGGCCCTGGCCAGCAGGACGACGGCGCAGGATCAGGGGGATCCCTGTGCCAGCGGCTGAACGCCGAGATCCATTTGCAGCCGCTCTAAGCCCATGGCGCGGATCCCCGACGGCACCCCCCCACCGGCTCTTTCGGCGCAGAAGCCTTCGGCTTTAGCCGTGGGGTAGTTTGCAGAATACCCAAACCTCAGCATTAAAAATCGGCAAAAATTGGCGGTTGGTCTGCCAGGCTCGAATTGGGAGGGGTGAGTATTCTCGAATACTCCGAAAAGAAAACGCAAAGTTAGCTTTTAGGCAAGCGCAAGCTCAGCTCCGACCGAAGCGCGCTGGGGGCAACAGTTCGTCCTAATTTGGGCTCTATCTACTAGGTGTTCGGGAATACGTACCCTTCGATAGGAACCTCGCTTGTACAAAAGAGGAAGCTTAACTGCGAGAGAAGATTCATAGGCAAAGTACGAAACATGAAAGCGCCCAGATTATCCGGATGAGGCTCTTTTTGGGGGCTGCATTCGCCTAGCTAGAAGATCCGCAAACGTCTTCACCGTTGGCATCTGAAGAGAGTTGCCTTATATTAAATCAGCTAGCATGTTCGATATTTGCCAGAATTAAGCTATCTTGAGGGCTGACATGCCATCTAACCATTGGTCAGACTTCCATCCTCCCAGTCCTGGGCAAGGCTTGGAGCAAACTCAGTCAACGCCTTCCCATTGGAGTGAGCGCTACACGGGGGAGGACTCTCAGGTCGAGTATGAAAGAAACGGAGCCCAGACCAAGGCAGCGGCTCATCCAGAGGAGAACATGCTGAGCAATGCCGCGAAAATTAAGGTGGTGGGCGTGGGGGGTGGAGGTGGCAACGCGGTCAGTCGGATGGCGGCCAGCAACCTCAAGGGTGTTGAGTTTTGGAGTATCAACACGGATGCTCAGGCCCTTGCGCAGTGCTCGACATCAACGGTGAACCGCCTGCAAATCGGGCAAAAGTTAACCCGCGGGCTGGGGGCAGGCGGCAACCCGGCCATTGGTCAGAAAGCCGCCGAAGAGTCCAGCGAAGAAATTGCAGCGGCTCTCAAAGGGGCAGATTTGGTCTTTATTGCCGCCGGCATGGGAGGGGGCACGGGCACCGGTGGAGCCCCTATCGTCGCCCAGATTGCCAAGGCCAGCGGTGCCCTGACGGTGGGGGTGGTGACGCGGCCTTTTTCCTTTGAGGGCAAGCGGCGCACCAAGCAGGCCGAAGAAGGGATCCAAGCGCTGCAGGAGGCGGTCGATACCCTGATCGTGATCCCCAACGACAAGCTGCTCTCGGTGATCTCTGAGCAAACTCCTGTGCACGAGGCTTTTCGCGTCGCGGACGATGTCTTGCGTCAGGGGGTGCAGGGCATTTCGGATATCATCCTCATCCCCGGCATGATCAACGTGGATTTTGCCGACGTGCGCAGCGTGATGGCCGATGCCGGCACTGCCTTGATGGGCATTGGCATGGGATCCGGCAAGTCCCGCGCCCGCGAAGCTGCCATTACCGCCGTCTCCTCTCCCCTTTTGGAAACTTCCATCGAAGGGGCCAAGGGCGTGCTCTTCAACATCACCGGCGGGCTGGATCTGTCGTTGCACGAGGTCACGGTAGCCGCTGAGATTATCGCTGAGGCAGTGGATCCAGAAGCCAACATCATCTTCGGCACCGTCCAGGACGAGCGCATGCAAGGGGAGGTGCGCATCACCGTCATCGCCACCGGTTTTGACGGATCGCGGTCGGCTGCCGCTTCTGGATCCAAAGCCTCGGTCGCCAACAAGGGGGGGGTGGGGACGCGTAGGACCACTGCCTCTGGCTCTGAGCCACCGCCTCGACAGCCCCCTGAGCCTGAGCCCCCTGCATCCGGGGGCTTGGACATTCCCGAGTTTTTGCGCCGCCGCCGTCCTCCTTCGTAGGTTAGAGTGAGGGAATGCGGCTATCCTGGTGCCGGTTGCTGGGAGTGGGGAGTGCTTTGGGGTTAAGCCATGAACATTGTTATCTTGGCAGGGGGTCGTTCGGCAGAACGTCAGGTTTCTTTGGTAACGGGCAAAGCCTGTAAGCGGGCGCTGGAGGATCTGGGGCATCGGGCGAAGTTGATCGACCCCGAGGAGGATCTGCCGCTGCGCCTTTGGCAGGAACGGCAGGCAGGCTGCGACTTCGTCTGGATTGCCCTGCATGGCCCCGGCGGTGAGGATGGGGTAGTGCAGGGGATGCTGGAGTGGCTGGGCTTGCCCTATCAGGGATCCGGGCCGTTGGCCAGCGCTCTGGCCATGGACAAGCTGGTCTCCAAGCAGATCTTTCGGGCCGAAGGGATTCCCACTCCTGAGTGGCTGGTCTGGGATGAAGCGCAGCCGCTCTCCTGGGCCGAGTGTGTGGCGCGTTTGGGATCCCCGCTGGTGGTGAAGCCCAGCAACAGCGGCTCGACGGTGGGGATTAGCCTTGCGCGGGATGAGGTGTCGTTGGCTCAGGGGCTGGCGTTGGCCAGCTCGGTCTCCTCGCGGGTCTTCCTGGAGCGCTACATTCCCGGCAAGGAGATCACCCTCTCCATTCTCTCCGGCCAGGTTCTCCCGGCCATTGAGATCATCCCTGCCCAGGGAGATTTTTACGATTACGAAGCCAAGTACGCCCCCGGCGGCTCACGGCATTTGATCCCCTGTTCCCTCAGCGCGGCAGGGCTGGCCCGCTGCGAGGCGGCAGGGCTAAGGGCCTATCGGGTGTTGGGATGTGAAGGTCTGGCGCGGGTGGATCTGCGGGTGGATGCCGACGAGAACCCTTGGGTGCTGGAGGTGAACACCCTGCCCGGGATGACCCCCACTTCGCTTTGCCCAGAGGCGGCGGCAGCTCTGGGCTGGACGTTTACGGAGCTGGTGGAGCGGATGCTGCAGGATGCCCTGCAGAGGGCGGCATTGACTCGCTCGGCCCCGTCTGGATCCCGGCCTTCGCCACAGCCGGCCTGATCCCCAGCCAGACTGCTTTCTAGAGAAAGAAAAGAAGCAAAACCGCCACCGCCATCCCGACCATCAGCACTGCTCCTGCCGGCCACAGCCAGGCAATAGGGGATCCGCCTTTGCCAGCAGCTTTTTGGCCGGGACCCTTTTCTTTGGGCTCAGGCTGGGGGCCGGCGGAATCGGGAGCAACCAGCGTTAGATCCTGCAGCAGCCGGTTGCCTTGCTTTTCCAGCACGAGCGTGGTCTCCTCAGCGCTCAAGAGAGGATCCCGCAGCGGCTGGGTTTGCTGCCACTCGTATTCGGAATGTCCTGACGCTCGCCCATAGACCGTCACCTGCTCCAGGCCGGATAGGCCCAACGCCTCCAGCGCGGCTCGCACCTGTTGGGTGAGATGGGGATAGTCGAGCTGGGTTTGCGGGGAGCGGTTGAGGAGAACGTGCAGGTGAGCCTGGCGACGCTTGACGGCGATCTTGACAGGGACGGCCAAGCGAGCCTGCAACGCCTGGGCAATCTCAGCTTCCGTCATTGAGTTTTATTCCAGTGAAGGCAAGTTAATTCTAATACAGCCATGGGACAGGCGCTGGGAGTGGCGGCAGCGGCTTCGGGGTAGAATGTATCCGCATCGGCAAGGAAGGCCCCTGAGGAGGTCGTGTAGCTGGAAGTTCTATGCAAGAAAAAGCCATTGTCCGCAATTACTTCAACACCGTCGGTTTCGAGCGCTGGCGGCGCATCTACGGCAACGAGGAAGTCAATTTTGTCCAGAAAGATATTCGACTGGGCCATGCCCGCACAGTCGAGACGGTGTTGCAATGGCTGGGGGATCCCTCCGGTCTGCGCATTTGCGATGCCGGCTGCGGAGTGGGCAGCCTTAGCTTGCCTTTGGCCGCCCGAGGGGCGCAGGTGTTTGCCAGCGACATTTCCGAGCAAATGGTCAACGAAGCGCGTCGCCGCCAACAGATGGAGCTGGGATCCACAGACAACCCCCAGTTTCAGGTTTTGGATTTGGAGGAACTGACGGGGGAGTACGATGTCGTCGTCTGCCTGGATGTGATGATCCACTATCCCGAAGCCGACGCCCTGCGCATGCTCAACCACCTAACTTGCCTGGCCCGCTCTCGCCTGATCTTCAGTTTTGCTCCCAAAACCCCCTGGCTGACGCTGCTGAAGAAAGTAGGGGAGTTCTTCCCTGGCCCCAGCAAAACCACCCGCGCCTATCAACACCGCGAGGCGACGTTGGTGGGCCACCTGGCCGAGTGGGGCTGGAAAGTGCAACAACGCCGAACCATTCGAAGCCGCTTCTACTTTGCCTGGCTGCTTGACCTGGTTCGCTGAAGCCGTCGCTCCTAGCTTGCTCTGGGGCCGAGCTGCCTGGGCTCGACCAGGTCAGTCGAAGTTACCCAGTTTTTCCAGACAAATCCGGATCTGCCAGCTTTTGCAGGGCAAGTCGCGCATCATCCTGGACTCCCCAGTCAGGGTCGCCGCTGGCGCTGGCCAGCAACTGCTTGGTGAGCATTTGATAGAGAGCTGTATAGGGCGTCGCCGGCTTCAGATGTTGCCCTAGGATCCCTAGGCTCCAGGCGCAGTTGCCGCGGACTGCCGCCACCGGATCGTGGGCCAAGCCCCGACAGAGGGCTGCCGCCACCTCTTGCAAGGCCGGGCCGGGCAACACCTGAGCTTGGGCCAATTGTCCGAGGGCGCTGGCCGCCCACAGTCGCACGGCTGTGATATCTCCGGCCAATACTTCCAGCAACACCGGATAGGCCCGCGGATCCTTGGCATTGCCCAGGGCCCACACCAACCCTTTGCGCACATAGCCATTCCAATCCCGGCGCAAGCTGTCGATCAGCAGCTCCACCTCACAGGGATCCGAATTTCGACCTAGGGCATAGGCCGCCCCTACCCGCACCAATGGGCAGGGATCCCTGAGCAGAGCCAACAGGGACGGCACGGCACGGGGCTCTTCGATCTCACAGAAGGCGCGGGCCGCCTGCATCCGCAAACGGGGATCCGGATCCTGCAACTGCTGCAGCATCCGCTCCACATCTACCTCCGGCGGCGAGTGAGGTGGCAGCTCGTCTAGGGGAGAAAAGGCATCTTGGTACATGAAGGGGCGCGGGCAGATTGGTGCCGTTGGCGGGGAGGGCAGGAGCACGAAAATCTCTTCTCCCCAGGCAAAAGGCCAGAATGAAGGCGGAAAAAGCAGCCAAGCAAGCAAATCCTGGCTGCAGCCCATCATAAGCCGCCGAGGTCCCTAGTTTGCAGTTGAATCTGGAGATCCGGGAACCTGCAGCAAGTCCGCTCCTTCCAGCACCCGCGCCGAGCGGATCACATCCCCCACCTGCAGGCGCTCCACCCACTCCATGCCACTGGTGACATAGCCGAACACCGCATAGCGCCCATCCAGGATCGGCAGAGCAGAGAGGGCGATGTAAAACTGGGAAGAGGCCGAATCCAGCGGGCTAGAACGGGCCATGGCCACCGCGCCCAAGCGATGGGGCAAGGCCAGCTTGCTCAGGGCGATGGGATCCTCAATCAAGGTGTTGTAGCGGGGGTGAGGCTCCCCACGCACCTGAATCTCCAAAGGGATGGTGCGCAGGCGGTTGCTGCCCGGCTCGGTAGCGCCACCGGTGCCATCTCCCCGCGGATCCCCTCCTTGCACCACAAAAGGTTGGGGATCTTTCTCCACTCGATGGAAGGTGAGACCGTTGTAAAAGCCCCGCTGCACCAAATCCACAAACTGGCCAGCCGTGAGGGGCGCCTCCTCCCCGTGAATCTCCAAGATCACCTTGCCCGCTCCCTCAGCAGTTTGCACCTCTAGCTCCACCAGCGCCTTGCCCTGCAGTTGCGGGCGATGGGCGTAGGCCGGTGGGATCCCCGATGGAGAGCCAGAGGAGGGGAGCGCACGGCGACAAGCGAACAGACCAAGACAGAGGTACCCCAAAGCCAAGCCCAACCCCACTCTGCAGCGGCTCATTCGCCCCAGCTTGGTAAATTGCATCTGCCCCTTCTCCCTTTTTCGATTTGATCCAACTTTCCACAGGGATCCCTCTCCAGATGTCAAGAGAGATATCTAGAGCCGTTGCGACAACCCCAATTGCAAGGTGACGCTTTGAGCGCCATTGCTTACCCTCACCCCGTAGGGGCTGATGGAGGTGACCCGCCACTCTGCTTTCACCGCCTGGCCAACCGGCACCTGTCGCACCACGTTGTCGATCAGAATCAGAGCCTTGGGATCGCCCGGATCGTGGATCAACCCCACCAGCTTCATCTGCGGCGGCGGTTGAGGCGGGATCCGCACCGGCGCAGACCTGAGGGAGGGAGGAGAAGCGCTGGTTGCCGCTGCAGGGGTAGGAGCGGTGGCCGCTGGCGGCCTTACGGGGGTTGTTTTCGCCTCTGGCTCGGCTAAGGTGATCCTAGGTGGCTCCTGAGACGAAACTTCCTCAGAGGGATCTCGAGGAGTTTTACCTCCCGCCTCTGGGGGCCGAGATGGTTCCTGTTCCTGGGCCAGCCGGAAATCCGAGTTGGGAGAATCGGAGGCCTCAGTCACAGGATCCCTCAGCCAAGGAGAATTGGCCTGAGAAAAGACTCCCGCCCGGCGGCGCAGGGTCGTCCAGAAGGCTAGCCCTGCTACCAGAGTGGCCGCCAAGGCCAAACCCAGTAGGATCCCTGAGGCCATAGAAGAGCGCCGCAAAGGCAGCGGCGGGCGCGTGCCCCAATAGGGGTACTCTTCCACCAGCCCTTCTTCAAGGCTGTGCTCCAAATCCTCAAGCAGCTCATCCAGCAGGGAATCTGCTTGACTCTTGTAACGCAATACAGCCCAAGGAGAACGACGGCTCCTGTCTGCCGAAGCATCAAACCCGGACATAGAACCTCCCTTGGCGGCGAGACCCCTAGCCGACAGCAGCCGTCTCCTCACTCCAGCGCTCTCACAGGAGCCGCATTTCCGGGTACTCGGTCAACAGCGCCTCTGCCGACAGGGTGTCTCCTTCCAACTGCGGCGTCCACAGCACTTCGATCGCCACAATTCGCTCCGCCGGAATGGAGGCCAACTGCAGCAGGCACTGCCGCAGATCCGCCGCAGATTTAACTACAGGTAGTGTACCTAAGTTGCCGCGATACGCAACTAGTAGAGTAACGACCAGATACTCGCCGACATCCGGGATCCCGGCAGCAGCGCGTTTAAGGACCGCTTGGGGAACCTGTTGGATTTGGTTGTTGCGGTTGCTGAGGGTTTCGGCGCTAAACTTGCTGCGCTCTTGCAAAGAGGCTTGGTAGAACAGAGACTCGGCGCGGGAGAGAGGCAGCTTCTCTGCTTGGGCATGGCCATAGGCCCAGTAGTCGCTGTAGCGCATCAAGCCGAGGGTGACCTCTTGCAGGAGTTGGCTCAGCCCTTCCGGCGATTGGGTATCCGCTTCCAGAGCCAGGGCGTTCATGTCTTTTTGCAGTTGCCGGGCGCTGGCCAGCAGGCCCACTTTCACCTGAGCCAGGGTTACTGGCGGGTCAGCAACCCCCTCGTCGCCATCTTCGGAAACAGCCGAGCGCAGGCTGCGCACCAGAAAGCTACCTGCCCCGATGAGCAGCAGCAGTGTCAGCAGGCCGCCACCACCACCCCAGAAAAAGGGCACCACCAGGGGAAAGCCGAACCCCCCTCCATAGCTGGGGTACACCGGAGCCGAGCGGGGGCCAACAGAGCGGGGGGCAGAGAAGGTCGGAGAGCGGAAAGAGCCACCGCCAATGCGACCACCACTGCGCGCCCAGACGGCACTGACGGGGGCCAAGGCCAAGATCAAAGCCAGGGCAATGGCCAGCAGGGGCCGGCAGCTTCGACTGATTCGTTTCAGCATGTTCACGTGTCCATCACGGGGCTAGTCTTCCTCAATTGTATGCTCTTTCCTTAGACAGCAGAGGGCAGGGATCCGAACCTTTTAGCGGGCTATTTGAGCCATTGCTTGTGAATCCCCACCGATTTACTCCTCAGCATCCAACTCAGGATTACTTCAATCTGGCCCATCGAGACTATCGACGGAGGCGACCGCAGTCTTGACACTCCCACCGCCTGAAGGCGGGGGATTCTTACGCAGTCCACAAAAGAACCCGTAACGGCGTTGTCAAAGCGCCTCTAGACAGTTCCTTCACGCAAAGCCCCAAGGTTCTGCTGACTTTCTTAAGCAGGTTGGCGGCAGCATTTGCCTCAGCGTTGACCAACCACCCCTTTGCCGTTTGGTACAGGCCCCGCTTGACACGCTTTCCAGAGGGTCTCCACCCGTCGGGTTTTTCACCATAACTAGGTAGCCCATCTCCATCTAGGAAGCTTGCCTGCGAGCTGTACGCCTCCTCTACCTCGATAAACTCAATGCCATAATGCTGACATACAGCCTGTTAAGGGCTCAAGGGGTACAATAGCAGCACTTAGCAAACCAACTT
>NZ_JANSHO010000067.1:0-1597 GCF_047502635.1 Synechococcus sp. RC10B2 | reverse complement strand
TACATCAGAACGCCAAAGAAAGCCAAACGAGTCGTTTTGTACGCCCGAGTCAGCAGTCGAGGGCAAAAGTCAGACTTGGAGAGACAGATTGCAAGACTGGTTAACCTCTATCCTGGAGCCGAAGTGGTCGGAGAGGTTGGCGGCGGTCTCGACTTCAAAAGACCAAAGTTCCTTGCCTTATTGGAACGAGTCCGTGCAGGAGATATCGGAACGATTGTGGTCGCTCACCGGGATCGACTCTGCCGGTTTGGATTTGAGTTCGTTGAGTGGTACTGCCGTCAATACGGGTGCGAAATCTTGGTTCTCGATGACGATCACCTTTCTCCCCAGCAGGAACTGGTTGAGGATATCCTCACCATCCTGCACTGCTTCAGCAGTCGGCTCTACGGACTCAGAAAATACCGGGCTGCAATCGAGAAAGATACGGATTTATCCGGAGCCAGCGCTGGCTAAAGTTTGGAAGCGGTGGCAAGCGGCGTGCCGGTACTGCTACAACCAAGCGATTGCCTATCAGCGTCAGCATGGTGCCCCAAAAACGGCCAGAAAGCTGCGGGACATCATCCTGCGCTCCGACCTACCCGAGTGGGTGAAGGACGTCCCTTGCCACATCAAGCAGAACGCGGTCGTCGAGGCGTGGTTAGCGTTTCGCCGAAGCAAAGACGCGAGGTTTCGCAGTGTGCGGGACAGGTCGCATACGCTGCAATTCAACGCCGGCAACTTTCGCAATGGGACGTGGTATCCGAAACTCACCCGAGGTTTGGCGTTCCGCGCATCCGAGGAGATGCCCAGAGAATGGGCACGTGGAACTGAGCTAATGCGGGTGAAAGACAGATGGTATGCCATCTTTCCTGAGCCCGTGAACGAGCAGTGTTCGTTAGCAAAGGGGGTGATCGCACTTGATCCTGGAGTAAGAAGCTTCCTTACAGGGTTTGATGGGGCGGGCTTTGTAGATATCGCCAAGGGAGACTTTGGCAGGATCGTTCGGCTGTGCTACCACCTAGACGGTCTGCAATCTAGGCTGAGTAAAGCACCGAGACCCAAGCGTAGGCGAATGCGGCAAGCGGCGTTTCGTCTGCGGGAGAGAATCAGGAACTTGGTGGACGAGTGCCATCGCAAGGTAGCGGCGTTCCTAACGGATAACTACCGATTGATATTCCTCCCCACTTTCGAGTCAGCCAAGATGGTTGCCAAGGCAGGGAGGAAGTTTGGTAGCAAGACAGCAAGGGCGATGCTCACCTGGGCGCACTACCGGTTCAAGCAGCTCCTGAAGTTTCAAGCCAAGAAGAAAAACGTGGTTGTCGTGGAAGTATCGGAAGCGTACACCAGCAAAACCTGTACCAAGTGCGGGCACATCCACACCAAGTTGGGTGGCGCAAAGGTGTTTAGATGCCCAAAGTGCAACCATAGGCTACCACGAGATTGGCAAGGCGCTCTGGGTGTCATGCTCAGGGCTTTGCGGGATACCGCCTTTCTGTTTGGACTCCGTCCGAGTAGCGCGGTCGCGTCAGCATCGCGTAGTGACAACGGAAACGGACAGAATGCTATCGCTTCACCGCTGAGCAGTAATGCTCAGCAGTGTTCAGCGTAAATGTATCAG
>NZ_JANSHO010000066.1:21170-62332 GCF_047502635.1 Synechococcus sp. RC10B2 | reverse complement strand
CTATGAAACTATATCAACGACCCCCATCATGGGTAAGCGACCAAAGTCGCTAGCGAGCTTTTCCGCCCCGCACTCAAGTGCGGGGCTACCAAGCTATCCTTTTGTGTGGCTCGGCAAGCCCTAGGGGAAGTGGTGGAGCCTGTCTAGGCGAATCTAAGTCAGGTTTGAACTGGGGATCTGGTGGGGGGCAGGCACCGGACTGAGAAGCGCCCACCGTTGGGCAAAGGCTTAGCCAACAAGCTGGCAGAGGGTCTCTTGTCTTTCTCGGTCTTGTTCGGCCAGCTCCTGAATGGCCCGTTGGTACACCTGGGCGGGTGTGGATCCCTGGTCGACCTGCTTCAGCCAGCGCTGGGCCTCGTTGCCCTGTTGGAGCAGAGTTTGCAGGGGAGCCAAAAAGCAGCCCAGGCCCTGGGGTTGGCCGAGGCGCCACGCTTCGGTCAGCAGCTCTTCAATCCACTCCTGGGCCACCCGTTCTCGGCCCGTGCGCCAATCGACCAGACGGGCTCGCAAGGACTCGCGAGCAGCGGCCTGCTCGTTGGCCTCGCAAAGGCTCTCCAGCTCCGTCGGTGTCAAAGGCCCCCGCAAGGGATCCAGCGCTTCTGGCTGGGCCAGCAACTGCCAGAGACGGGCCTCTACCAAGGCAGTGATGGCCAGGGTCATCACCGGATCTGCCACCAGGTCGCAGATGCGCAGCTCCACCCGGTTGAGATGGTAGGGCCGCTCTGGGCCGTTGGGCCGCACAGAGGCCCAGAGGTGGCGCACATTCTGCATCGTGCCCAGGGCCAGTTGCTCCCGCATCCAGGCGATGTAATGGGCGTGATCCCGGAAGAAGGGCACCTGGGCCGGCGTTTTGGGAAACACCTGCCAACGGCTGGAATGGTAGCCTGTCACCTGGCCGTCCAGAAACGGAGAAGAAGCGCTCAGGGCCAAGTACAGGGGAGCTTCCGCCCGCAGCAAACGGCAGGCAAGAAAAATGGCCTCGCTATCCGGCAGGCCAACATTGATGTGAATGCTGGCGGTCACCACCCGCGTGCCGTAGGTGCGCTCGATGTAGTCGTGGTAGGGGTTGTCCGGATCCGAGCGCTCAAAGTGGTCGCTGCCGCCCAAAGCCAGCGTGCTCCCCGGCAACAGGGTGTAGGGGCCAAGGCGGCGCAAAAATTGCCGCAGTTGCAGCCGAGGCCGCAGCAGGGCACAGAGCAGATCCTCGTAGCGGCGAAGGGGCGGAGTGATGTACTCGACGTTGCGCCGATCTGGTTCTCGCACAAACCCCGGCAAAGCCTGGCAGATGCGATCCGACAACCCCACCACTTCTCCGGCGGCGGTGCCGGTGTACATCTCTACCTCAAAGCCCTTGGTCAACAGCACAGGCCAGCCTCCAGCCGCAGCCTCCTCTGCCTATTTTCCCAGGGTTTCGCAGGTACTACAATGTCGGCAAGGCTTGAAGGCGAGCGCAAGGCCAGATGCGGGATCCCATCTACATTCTGGGAGCAGGGCCGGCGGGCATGGCGGCTGCCTACCGCTTGACCCAACTGGGCTTCCCTGTGGTGGTAGTGGAACGGGAAGACAGGGTTGGGGGCTTGGCCAAAAGCATTTGCTACCGGGGGTTCATTCTCGACTATGGCCCGCACCGCTTTTTTACCAAGATCCCAGCGGTGCTGGAGCTGTGGAACCAGGTTTTGGGATCCGAACAAGTGACTGTCCGGCGGCTTACCCGCATCTACTACCGCAAGCACTATTTTCAGTACCCCATTCAAGCCTGGGAAGTCCTGCGCAAAGTTGGCTGGTGGGAAAGCCTGCTCATTGTTCTTTCCTACCTCTGGGCCCAACTTATCCCGCACCCAGCTCCCCAGAACTTTGCCGACTGGGTCAAGGGAAAATTTGGTAGCCGGCTTTTTCAGATGTTCTTCAAGAGCTACACGGAAAAGCTCTGGGGGATCCCTTGCACCGAGATCAGTGCTGATTGGGCTGCCCAGCGCATCAAAGGTCTCAGTCTTGGAGAGGCCATACGAAAAGCATTGGGGTGGAATCGAGGTTTGGTGAAATCTCTAATCGATCAGTTTCAGTTTCCTCGGCTGGGATCCGGCCAGCTCTACGAAAAAATGCAGGAGTTTTTGCTGGCCGAAGGTCAAAAAGTTTGGCTAAATACAGAGGTCATTGCCCTTAGGCATGAGGGATCCCGGATTGTCGAGCTGCAATTGCGCAATCTTCAGGATGGAAGTGAAACATGGGTCTCCCCCTCCCACGTCATCTCCTCGATCCCTCTGACAGTTTTGGTGCAGAGCCTACAGGAGTTGCCTCCTCCAGAGGTACTGCAGGCAGCCCGCAACCTCAAGTTTCGCAACACCGTTTTGGTTTATCTGATTGTGGAGGGATCCCAGCTTTTCCCCGATAACTGGCTGTATATCAACGACCCAACAGTGCAGGTCGGTCGGGTAACCAACTTCGCCAATTGGTCGCCGGCTATGCTCCCCAACCGAGAACAAACCCCCTTGTGCTGTGAGTATTGGTGCAACTTTGGGGATCCCTTGTGGCAAGCCCCTGAGGAGGAATTGCTGGCTTTGGCTGAGAGGGAGCTGCGCCAAATTGGCCTGCTCCAGGATCAGAAGATCTGCGGTGGCTTTGTGGTGCGCCTGCCCCGCACCTATCCCATCTACGCCGGCAGCTACAAAGAAGACTTGGCCATTTTGCAGAGGTATCTTGGCGAGTTTGAAAATCTGCAACTGGTAGGCCGCTACGGCTCGTTTAAGTATAACAACCAAGATCACAGTTTGCTGATGGGCCTGCTGGCTGCTGAGAACATTCTCCAACCCGGCAGCCACGATCTCTGGCAGGTGAACTCCGATGACGATTACCAAGAGGAGATTAAAGTGCCATCCCCACCCGCAAAGGTGCGACAATGAGCTTCCCTCCTAGCCACCTCTTGCAGCACAGCCGGCAGCATCTGGTCTCTTTTGCCGTCCAAGTTTTGCTTCCCGCTGTGGCTTTGACGCTGCTGCAGATTTTCTTGATCTCCTTTTGGAGCCAGGAGGATGACTATGCTTCCATCTTCAAGGGTTTAACCCAGTGGGATAGCCATTGGTACCTGGGCATTGTGCGGCGAGGGTACCAGTTTGTGGGCTTTGACAAGATTGCCTACGAGCAGAGCAACGTGGCTTTCTTTCCGGGCTATCCTCTGGCGGTGGCCGCCATAAGCCGCCTGTTGGGAGTTGACCCTGAACTGGGGCTGTATCTGACTGCCCAGCTCTTTTGCTGGCTGATGTGGATTTACTTTTTCCTGTTTTGCCGCCGCTGGCAGATCCCCCCTCTTGGGCAAGTTTTGGCCAGCTTAATCATCCTGGTCTATCCCAGTAGCTTCTACTTGGTAGTGGGCTACAGCGAGTCTCTGTTTCTGGCTAGCCTGCTGGGTTTTTTCTACTGGTCCATGGACTTGAACGCTCCCTGGCCGGCGTTTCTAGCCGGGATCCACGGTTTGGTGATGAGCGCCACCCGCATTGTGGGTTTGCCGGTGGCGCTGGTTCCTCTGCTGCGACTATCCCACCCTTGGTTTTGGACAGCCAGCGCTGTTGTTCTGGCCTTGTTGGGTGGGCTGGGCTTTTTCCTCTACTGCCAGCTCCGCTTTGGCCGTTGGGATCTCTACCTGGAAATGCAGCGCTACTTTGGCCCCAGTTCTTTCGATTATTTGGCTATTATTCGACCTCGTACTTATGCCCCCCTCTTTTCTAGTGGCTATTGGCAGTCCTTGCTCTCCTTTTCCGAGGCTTTGGGGGCTGGGATATGGGCCATTTCCCTCAGTCAACTGTTTGTTCTCCTCACGCTGGGATCCCTAGTTATTACAGGCCTGCTGGATGGGTGGAGTGTCCTGGCCGGCAAGAGCCGGCGCTGGCAAGAGCGGCTGGGGTTTCATTTGGCTGCCTGGGCCATGTTCTCTATTTCCGTGGCTGGCATGAGTGCCGTGGCCCAGAGAAGTATGATCCGCTACTGCCTGCCAGTTCACATCCTGCAGGTGCTGGCCTGGTTGCATGGGATCAGATACACCGATTTCAGCTTCATCCCCCAACAGGTGCGTTTCTATCTTGACAGTGTCCTGAGGCTGGGCTACTGGATCTTGGCTTTAGTCTTCTTTGCCCTCAACCAAATCCTCACCTGGCGCTACGTCCAGCATCTTTGGGTGGCTTGATCGAACCTTGGTGGTGAAGCTGATGAGTTTGCGCCCTGGCCCTCCGTTGCAGCAGATTCGCAAATGTTTAGTTTGCTTTCCTACTCGGATTTTTTTGCTGGGCTTAGCGCTGACTATCCTACAGGTGTTGGCGATATACCTTTGGACAAAACGCGGCAGCTGTGCTTCTGCTTTTACAGCCCTGAGCCAGCGCGATAGCTACTGGTACCTGAGCATTGTGGAGCGGGGGTATCAGTTTGTGGGCTTTGACAAGATTGCCTACGAGCAGAGCAATGTGGCCTTCTTTCCAGGCTATCCCCTGGCGGTGGCCGCCATGAGCCGCCTGTTGGGAGTTGACCCTGAACTGGGGCTTTATCTCACTGCCCAGCTCTTTTGCTGGCTGATGTGGATTTACCTTTTCCTGTTTTACCGCCGCTGGCAGATCCCCACTCTTTGGCAAGTTTTGGCAAGTCTGATTATCTTGGTCTATCCCAGCAGTTTTTACCTTGTCGTGGGCTACAGCGAATCCCTCTTCATGGCCAGCTTGTTGGGTTTTTTCTACTGGTTGGCCTGCTTGAATTCGATGAAGGCAGGGCTCCTGGCCGGGATCCACGGTTTTGCGATGAGTGCCACCCGCATTGTGGGTTTGCCGGTGGCGCTGGTTCCCCTGCTGCGGCTATCCCGCCGTTGGTTTTGGACGGCAGGCGCCGTTGTTTTGGCCTTGTTGGGGGGGCTGAGTTTTTTCCTCTACTGTCAGCTCCGCTTCGGTCGCTGGGATCTCTACATGGAGATGCAGCGCTACTTTACCGGCGTCCAGGCCAATTACCAAGCCCTTTTCCAGGCTCATACCTATGTTCTTTCCCCTGAGCGATGGCAGGTCTTGCTCTCTCCTTCTGCACCGCTGCAGGATCCTGGCCTGTGGTCTGATGCTCTCAGCCAACTGTTTGTGTCTGTTACGCTGGGATCCCTAGTTGTTACAGGCTTGCTGGATGGTTTGAGTGTCGTGGCCGGTAAGAGCCGGCGCTGGCAGGAGCGGCTGGGGTTTCACCTAGCTGCCTGGGCTATGTTCTACATCGCTGTAGCCGGCATGAGTCCCCTAGGCCAGCGAAGCATGATTCGCTACTGCCTACCGGTTCACCTCGTGCAAGTGCTGGCCCTCCTGCACTGGGCCAAGCACACAGATTTCGGCTTCCTTCCCCTGTGGGCGCGCCCCCACCTAAGCAGAGTTCTCAAGCTGGGCTATGGGCTTCTGGGCCTGATCTTCCTCGTCCTCAACCAGATCTTGACCTGGCGCTACGTCCACCATCTCTGGGTGGCTTGACCCTGCTTTCTTGAGGATAGGATGTGAGGGATCCCGACTTCTCACCGACTGAGAGCTGTGGCGTTTTCCTCTCCCCACAAGTGGCCTCGGCAGAAATCGTCCCTGCGAGTGGCTCAGCCCATCGAGCCCACCAAAATTTACCCCTGCCCCTGTTGCCACCAAGGTCAGTTGCGCCTGATTACCCTGACTGAGGCTTTTGGCTGCAGCCGTTGCCAGCATATTTTCGCCATCACCCCCGACCGTTTGCACATTGAGCAACTGGCCGTCTCCTACCCCTACCGTAAAATCTGGTTCTGGAACGGCCATCAGTGGGTGTTGCACCGGCAAAGCACTTTCCAGGGATCTGCGCTCTTGGGCCTCACCCTCAGCCTGGGGGTTGCTTTGGCGGTGGGGTTTCTGGGCGTGTTGCTCTTCCCCAGCCAAGCCCAGTTGCTCAGTTGGTTCCTGATTCTTTGCCTGTTGCTGACGCTGTTGATGGTGACGGCGATCCTGCTGCTGCGGCGGCCTTGAGATGCTTGGGATCGTTGCCAGGGATCCCTAGTTTCAGCCCTTGTGGATCTAGCCATTTCTTGTTAGCAGTGGTCAGGAGCAGGTCTGTCGTCGGTCAGCCGGGCAGGAGGGAAGCGAGTGACCGATTTTGGTTCAGCCTTTGACCTCAGCACCACCCTGCGCCAGGTGCGCCGCTTGCTGCCTCAGCTCCAGCGCTTGAGCGGCGAAACCAAACGCCAGGCCCTGCTGGCTCTCTCGCGCCGTTTGCTGGAGCGCTCCGAGCTGCTGTTGGAGGCCAATACCCTCGACCTGGAAAGCTGCCGCGAGCAAACCCTGCCGGAGTGGATCCTCAACGGCCTCAAGCTTACCCCCGAGCGCCTGCAGCGATCCGCCCAGTTGCTTGCTCTCCTGGCCCAACAGCCGGATCCCATCGGGAGCCTGGAGAGGGGGTGCCGTCAGGACAACGGGCTGTTTATTGGCCGCTACCGCGTCCCTTTGGGGCTGATCGCCTTGGTCTACGAGATCTACCCCGAGTTTGCCTTGAATGGCATTGGCATGTGTCTCAAGACGAGCAATGGCGTGATCTTGGCCGGCAGCGGCCCCATCCAGAAAACCCATCAGGCCCTGGTCAACCTGTTGGCAGAGACCGCCTACGAGCACGGGATCCCGGAAGGGGCCATTCAAACCCTCCCCGCCCAAGACCAAGCGACCGATCCCCAGGCCGATTCCCCACTGTTGCTGTTGTTGCAGCAAACCCGCTATGTGGATCTGGTGATCCCCTGCGGTCGCCCCGGCTGGGTGGAGTTCCTGTTGCAGGCCAGCAAAGTGCCGACTCTGGTCACGCATCTGGGGTACGGCCACATCTATGTGGATCGCACCGCTCCTTGGCCTTTGGTGAAGTCGGTTTTGTTGGATCCCTTGGCTCGCTATGGCCCAGAAGGGATCCCGATCTATCAGCCCCTCACCCTTTGGCTGCTGATCCACACCGATTGGGCCGCCCATCATCTGACCGCCCTGATTGAAGACTTGCTGGGTCAAGGGATCGATATACAGGCAGCAGCCCCCATTCTGGAGCGATTCCCCCAGCTTCAGCCGCTGGGGGAAGGCTTTGACTCCACAGAACGGCCTCATCTGCGCCTCCAGCCCGTTGCCGACCTGACGGAGGCGATCGCCTGGATCAACAAAAATGGCTGTCGTCAATCGGAGACGATCCTCACCGACAGCCAATCGGCAGCCCAGCGCTTTCTCCAGGAGGTGGATGCCGCCCTGATCCACATCAACACCTCTCCCCTCTCGGCAGGCCGGGGAGCCGGGATCCCCACCTTGGGAGCGTTTCGCGACCTGTCTTTGGGCATTTCCACCCAGCGGCTGCACGTGCGCGGGCCCATCGACCTGGAAGCCTTGACAACGGTGAAGGTAGTGGCTCAGGGTGACCTGTAGCAGGGGAAAGTTGGGATACCGAACTGCTGTTCTCCCCAAAAGCCAAGAGATGGCGTGAGACTAGAAAGGGAGGAATGCCGGCCCCGTCGTCCGACGTCCAACCCAGCCCAACAGACAGGGGGGAGAACTCCTTTGGGGATTGACCTGCGCAGTTACGTGTTTTTGGATCGGCTCCAGCCCCAGTACGCTGCTTATCTGGGCACGGTGGCCCAGGGCTTTTTGCCTCTGCCAGGGGATACTTCCCTCTGGGTCGAGATTTCCCCCGGCATCGAGATCAACCGCGTTATGGACATCGCCCTCAAAGCCACCTCGGTAAGGCCGGGGCTGCAGGTGGTGGAGCGCCTCTACGGCCTTTTGGAGGTACACTCCAGCAACCAGGGGGATACCCGCACTGCCGGTCGGGCCATCCTGGCGGCTTTGGGGGTGAGCGAAAAGGAGCGCCTCAGGCCGCGCATCATCTCCAGCCAGATCATTCGCAACATCGATCCCCACCAAACCCAGTTGATCAACCGTTTCCGCCGCGGCCAGATGCTCCTAGCCGGCCAAACCCTCTACATCCTGGAGGTGCAGCCGGCAGGCTATGCCCCCCTGGCCGCCAACGAGGCAGAAAAATCGGCCCGCATCAACATCCTCGAAGTGATGCCCTTTGGCAGCTTTGGCCGCGTCTACTTGGGCGGGGAAGAGCAAGATATTCTGGCTGCCTGTCGGGCTGCCGAGGAAAGCTTGGCGGCGATTTCTGGCCGGGATCCCCTACTATTGCCCGAGGAGGTGTAGCCGTGGCAACATCGGAGCCCAAACCTTCCCCAAAACCTGGCTCGCCCCTGCCCCCAGGTCGGGATCCAGCGGCAGATCGGGTGAGGCTGCTCACGGAACTGGCCGCCCCCTACCGCAGTCTGCGGCGCTTTGTCTACCTGGCGGTGGGTTTTTCGGCCACCATCGGGGCATTTGTATTTTTCTTTCGAGCCTTGGCAGGGCGGGATCTGGAGACCACCCTGCCCAGCTTGGCCTTACAGTTAGGGATCCTGGCCGGCGCCCTCGGCCTCAACAGGCTGGAAAGCCACTCCCAGCAAAAGCTGGTCAGACGGATGAAGCAGCGCCTTAGCAGCCAAAAAGACTCGCCCCGTCCGCCCGAGGGCGATGCCCCGCTTTAGGGCAGGGACGGCTAGCCTGTCAATAGTCCCAGTCCCCTTGGCGGGGATCGGAGTCGTCTTCCTCGTCGGCGCTGGGAAGATAACGGCGGGCTTCCTGGGGCCACTTTTGGGCTATTTGGATGGCAAGAAAGGCCGCGAGAGCCACTAAAACTGCCAAGGTGAGAATTGGAATCGCCAGGATCACCACTGCGCCCAACACGTAGATGGCCACCTTGGGCAAGGAAGGATCCACCCTCCAGCCACGCCTGTACACCCAGTCGGTGAGCTGCCGATCCCAGCGGCGCAGGCGAGGTATGTTCTCCGCATAGATTTCCTGGAGAATGCCGGCCAAAACGGGCCCCAGGCGGTGCATTTGGCTTCGAGTTTGCCTTCTCCAATTCCGCAGCGAGCGTCCCATTCGTAGGATCCTTGCCCTGTCCTTCCTCAGGCAATCCTAGCCCAACCGCGAGGGCGACCTTCCCGTCGGCGCGGCAAGGGATCCCTGGGGATGTAAATTTGTTTGAACATTTGGATCGCAGATCGGGGTGGTTTGGCAGGACTACAGTACACTGAAGCCACCCGTGCAGTGGTGTTGCTGCCACGCCCTTCGGTAAACCTTTTTTTAATCTTTCAAACAGCTCGACTGGAGAACGCTAATGGCTCACACGGTCAAGATCTACGACACCTGCATCGGCTGTACTCAGTGTGTGCGGGCCTGCCCTACTGATGTGTTGGAAATGGTGCCCTGGAAGGGGAACAACAAGGCCGGCATGATTGCCGCAGCCCCCCGCACCGAAGACTGTGTTGGCTGCAAACGCTGTGAGACTGCCTGCCCCACGGACTTCTTGAGCATCCGCGTCTACCTTGGCCCCGAAACCACCCGCAGCATGGGCTTGGCTTACTAAGCCATCGGCAGGTTGGGTTGCAATTTTCATTTGAGACAAGCCTTCCTACTTTCAGCGAAACAGCCTCTCTTCAGCCCCTCCTGGCTGGGAAAAAGTTGGGCGGGCTGTTGCTCTAGTGAACGGGTTTATCGGAGAGGAGGGATCCCTCCTCTTTTTTTCTTCAAGGGTCGAGGTAGAGCCGGTGTTGGCGAATGTAGTGCTCCACAGCAGGGGGCACCAGGTAGCGGATGGATCCCCCCTTTTGGATTTGCTGGCGCAGGTAGGTGGAAGAGAGCGTTAGGGTGGGGGCGTCCAGGATTGCTGCCCGGATGGGCAGCTTTGCGGCCACCGACCGCAGCACTTGGGCGGCGTCGCCGGCATCGATACGGGGGGCAACAATCCAATGGCAGAGGCGGGCCAATTCTTCCGCCTGGTACCACTGGGGCAGATCCCGCAGGGCATCCACGCCGATAATCCAATACCACTGGGTATCCGGCTGCTCTTGCATCAGGCTGCGCAGCGTCTCGATGGTGTAGGAGGGGCCGGGACGGCGGATCTCCAGGTCGGAGCAGGCAAAGCGCTCGTGGTCGGCAATGGCCAGCTTCACCATGGCCAGGCGATCGGCTTTGCTGGCGCCGGCGGCCAAGGGCTTGTGGGGAGGATCCCCTGCCGGCATCCACAGCACCTGATCCAGGTTGAACTGCCAGAGGGCCTGCTCCGCCATGATCAGATGGCCGTGGTGGACGGGGTTGAAGGTGCCGCCCAGAATGCCAATGCGGCGCTGCTGGGGATCCGGAGGGCTCATGGCTGCCGGCTGAGGTAGGTGATGGCATCCCGCAGCCACTCTTCCGTTGGGCGGGGTTGGGAGGGCAAAGCTTGCAGGGCCGCTTGAATTTCTTGGAGGCTGTAGCCGAGGGCCAGCAAGGCCATTTCCACCTCTTCCCGGATGGCCGGAGGCGGCCCGCCGGCCAGGGGGCGATCGGCGTTCTCCAGGCCTTGTCGCCAGTGGGCCAGCTTGGTTTTCAGCTCCAAGGCTAGCCGTTGGGCCGTTTTGTGCCCTACCCCTGGCGTGAGGGAAAGTAGGCGCACGTTTTCGGTCACCACTGCCTGAACCAGCTCCGGCAGGCCGAAGGTATTCAGCAGAGCCAAGCCCAAAGCCGGCCCCACCCCCGAAACTTTGATGAGCTCCACAAACACATCGCGCTCGGCTGGCGAGCCAAACCCGTACAACACCAGCTCGGTCTCTCGCACCACCAAGTGGGTAAACACCCGCACGGGCTCTCCGATGGGGGGCAGTTGCTTGAGAAAACGCGCCGGGGCCTTGACCCGATAGCCGATCCCCTGCACCTCAACGGTGAGGCTACTGCGCTCTCCCCATTCGATGGCGACGAGGTGGCCGCTCAAAAACGCGATCATGCTGCGAGTCCAATCCGTGTTTAGGATACGCTGCTCGGCTACAGCTCCAGAGTCGGCCGAGCAGAATCTAAAAGAATCTAGAATAAGAAAAGCTTAAATAACAAAAGCTTACAAGCGACCTCTATGGCTTCAACATCGGCATCGGCCACTCCTATCTCGGCACGCTGGATTTGGCGGGGGCAATCCGTCCATTACGTCAAACAGGGCGAGCAGGGGCAGCCTTTGCTTTTGGTGCACGGCTTTGGGGCTTCCACCGACCACTGGCGTAAAAACATTCCCGAATTGGCTCAACACTACCAGGTCTATGCCATCGATTTGCTCGGCTTTGGCCGTTCGGCCAAGCCCAACTGGGACTATCGCGCCGAGATCTGGCGGGATCAACTGCGGGATTTCTGTCAACAGGTGATCCGGCGGCCTGTGGTGGCCATTGGCAACTCCCTGGGCGGCTATGTGGTGCTCAGCCTGGCGGCAGAGTGGCCGGAGTGGGTGCGGGGGGTGGTGCTGCTTAACGGGGCAGGCGGCTTTTCCACGGTTAAGGGATCCCCATCTGGCTGGCGGCAATGGCTGGGTGGCCTGGTAGGCTGGGGCCTGCGCCAGCGCCTGGTGTCTTACCTATTGTTTCAGTATTTGCGGCAGCCGCGGGTGATTCGCTCCAAGCTGAAGCAGGTCTATTACGACCCGGCGGCAGTGACGGATCAACTGGTGGAAGACATTCATCGCCCCACGCGGGATCCGGGGGCTGCCGATGTGTTCGTGGCCCTGATGCGGGGCGGGCAGAAGGGGCGCTATGTGGACGAGCTGCTGCGCAGCTTGGTGCGCCCCCTGTTGTTGATTTGGGGCGAACGGGATCCCTGGATGCGGGTCCGCGAGCGCTCTAAGCTCTACCGGGCTCACTACCCTCAGGCGGTGGAATACTTCCTGGAGGCCGGCCACTGCCCTCACGATGAGCGCCCCGAAGAGGTCAACGCCCTGATCCATCGCTGGATCGAGCTGGGGATCCCGGCCACCACCTCTCCTCCCCTTTCCAAAGCAGCGCCGGTCTCAGACCTGCATCCTTAGCCTTGGGAGCTAGGCGGGCTTGACTGCCAGCTCCGGCGGCGGATCCCCTTCCAGGCCGATGGCGTACTTCAGCCATTCCCGATGGGATCCGCTGCCGACGGCTTTGGAGATTTCAAAGTAAAGGGTGCCGTGGGGGCGGCGGGGCTGGCGGAGCAAGGGCATGCCGGCCTCCCAAGGGGTGCGATTCCCTTTTTTCACGTTGCAGCGCACACAGGCGCTGACTACATTCTCCCAGGTATCTTCACCGCCGCGGGAGCGCGGGATCACGTGATCCAGGGTTAGGTCTTCGCCGTAACAGCCGCAGTACTGGCAGCAGTGCCCATCGCGGTAGAGGACATTGCGCCGCGTCAGGGGGATCTCCTTGTGGGGAACGTGAACGTAGTGGCGCAGGCGGATGACGGTGGGCAGAGGGATGTTGCCGTAGACTACTTTGCCATTGTGCTCGATTTGCTCGGCCTTGCCCTTGAGCAAAAGGACAACAGCTCTGCGCCAACTGGTGATGTTGAGCGGCTCGTAGGAGGCATTTAAAACCAAAACCTTGCCCATAGTGCTACGCACCGCTGACGAAATCCCCTACCGGATCTGAAAGGCGCCAGCTCTCTTGAAGTTACGCAAAATCTTAACACAGCTTTAGAGGCGAGGTAGCCCACTTCACTCCGGTAAAACCTCGGGTTCCCTTCCCTCTGCCGGCTCAGCACAACAGGATCCCGACGTGGTGGATCGAGATCCCGAGGCACTTTCTAGCCCTTGCTGTTAGAGCCGGCCCTAATCCCAGGCAGGGTGGGCTTCGGCTGCTGAGGCTGCTCCGGCTCGCGGCCGAAGTTGGTAATCAGAGTTAGAGATTGGGCTTTTTCAGCTCGATTTGCTCCCCGTCGGCCTCCCCAGCCGTCACCTGTAAGGTGGCCTTGCCGAGGTTATCCCGGAGATCCTCTGCCAAAAGACCGGAATCCCCCCAGGGGCAATCGGGCCTTGCGCCGGATCTGTCCTTTGGGATCATCTCAACCGGTTTCATTTGGTGAAGCTAAGCATCCCGGCTCTGGAGCAGGTTTTGCAACACCGGATGCAGTTGCTCTTGGATTTTTTGCTGCTGCCGAGGGATCTGACCCAGCACGGGGAGCCAGAAAACCACGCTTGGTTGGCAGAGCGGCTGGCCCGTTTACCTTTTCCGGCTTTTGTGGTGCCCGGCAACCACGACGTGCCCCAGCCCGAGGCATTGGCAGAGTTTCCCCGCTACTACCGAGCTTTTGGCTATGAGGACGGGCTTTCCACTTTCTTTCCACTTTCTTTCCACTTTCTAGGAATCCCCCCGAAGGGGGAAATCTACCCCCATTAAACCCACGCAGAGCAAGGAATGCAAGGCCCATTGTGGCTAGGAACGGGATCCCTCGATGTGGGAGTAGGGCTCCAGGTGGATGGTGACCCGCACCGGCCCGTAGCGCTGCTGCAGCAGTTGCTCCACCGCTTCGGTAAGGCGATGGGCCGACTCCACATCCAGCGGCTCCACCACCATGTGCATTTCGATAAAGATCATCTGCCCCGGGATGCCGCGGGAGGTGATGTCGTGGCAGTCGAGGATCCCGGGCAGGCTGAGAACCAGCTCCCGCAAGGTTTTGGGGGGGATAGCCACCCGGTCGGTTAAGAAGGGAACGTTTTCCCGCAGCACTTCCCAGCCGCTCCAGAACACCAGCAGCCCCACCGGCACCGCCAGCACCTGGTCCAGCCAAGGGATCCCCCAGAAGTGGATCCCGGCCAGACCCAGCAATACCGTCAGGGTTACCCAGACATCGCTGAGGGTATGGCGGGCATCGGCCAAGAGCAGCGAGCTGGCCAGCGCCCTGCCCCAGAAACGTTCATAGACGGCCACGAAGAGGTTGATCCCCAGCACGCCCAGCATCAGCGTCAAGGTCAACCCCTCGATCCGGAGCTGCGGCGGCTGGGGTGCAAAAAACCGCCCCACCGCTGCGCTGAGGATCTCGAAGCTGGCCACTCCCAAAAAGGCGGCGATCCCCAGCGCTCCAATGGCCTCAAACTTGCTGCGGCCATAGGGATGGTCTTCGTCCGGCTCTGGCGAGGAAAAGCGGGCTGCCAGCAGGGCAAGAATGTTGCTGGCGCTGTCGGTAACACTGTGCAGGGCATCGGCCACCAAGCTGAGGGATCCCGTCGCCAATCCCAGGATCAACTTGACCGAAAACACCAAAAGATTGAGCCCCAGGGTGACATAGAGCACCCTCTGCACCTGGCGCTGACGGCGGCTGGCTATGGCAGCAGAATCGGGGAAGCTCACCGCTGGGGAGCCTCAGACCAAGCCGGTTCAGCTTTATTTTGCCACCGACTCCCCCTAGGGGCCGACCTTCTTCGAGGGGATAGGGAATGCGGGCCGGCGGGGTATTTTAGAACCAAGCACCGACGCGAGGGGGAGGCGGCCATGGACATGGCGGTCGTGGGAGCTGGCTATGTGGGGTTGGTAACCGGCGCCTGTCTGGCCCACCTGGGCCACAGCGTTATTTGTATAGACAACAACCCTGTCAAAATCGAAAACCTGCAGCGAGGTCGTCTGCCCATCTACGAGCCCGGCCTGGAAGAGCTGGTGCGGGAAGGCGCCGAGGCTGGCCGGCTGCACTTTACCACCGACCTGGGCCTGGGGGTGAAGGCCAGCGAAGTGATCTTCATTGCCGTGGGCACCCCGGCTTTGCCCAGCGGCGAGCCAGACCTGCGCTACGTAGAGGCCGTGGCGCGAGGGATCGGCCAGCACCTGGACAACCGCTACCGCGTCATCGTCAACAAGTCCACCGTGCCCATCGGCTCCGGCGACTGGGTGCGCATGCTCATCCTCGACGGCGCCGCCGAGGCTGTCCAGCAGCGCCTAAGCAGCCAACAGATGGCCCTGGCTGGGGGGGATCCTACCCCCTCCTCCCTGGCTACCTTGGACAGGTCTTCCTGGGTGCCGCCCTTCGACGTGGTGAGCAACCCCGAGTTTCTGCGGGAGGGCAGCGCCATCCACGATACCTTTTACCCCGACCGCATCGTGATTGGCTCCAACAGCCCCCGGGCCATCGAGATCCTGCGGCAACTTTACGAGCCCATCCTCAGCCGCCAGCAGGGCTTGGGCGGGGATCCCGTGCCCTTGCTGGTCACCGACCTGGCCTCGGCCGAGATGATCAAATATGCGGCCAACGCCTTCCTGGCCACCAAGATCAGCTTCATCAACGAGATCGCCAACATCTGCGAGCGCACTGGCGCCGACATCACCCAGGTGGCCGAAGGGATCGGCCTCGATAAGCGCATTGGCCGCGCCTTCCTCAACGCTGGTCTAGGCTGGGGAGGGAGCTGCTTTCCCAAGGATCTGGCCGCTTTGATCCAGACGGCAGCCGACTACGGCTATGAGGCCAAGCTGTTGCGGGCCACCGTCGAGGTCAACCGCGAGCAGCGGCAGCGCTTGGTGGAAAAGCTGCAGCAGGCTCTTAAGGTGCTTAAGGGCAAGACCATTGGCCTTTTGGGCCTCACCTTCAAGCCCCACACCGACGACCTGCGGGATGCGCCGTCCCTGACCCTCATCGAGCAGCTCCACCGGCTGGGGGCCAAGGTAAAAGCCTATGATCCCATTGTGTCGGCTTCAGGGATGCGGGAGGGCCTGGCCCACGTGGTGGTGGAAACGGACGTGTTCCGCCTGGCCCAGGATTGCGACGCCCTGGTGCTGGTGACCGAGTGGCCGGAGTTCTTGTCGCTGGATTACCGGCGCCTTGCCGAGCTGATGCGGCGGCCCCTCATCCTCGACGGCCGCAACTGCCTTGACCGGCAGGCCGTTCAGCAGGCGGGCATTACCCTGATTGGAGTGGGCTGGTGAAGATCCTGGTTACGGGTGGTTTGGGGTTTATCGGCTCCCATCTGGTCAGCCGTCTGCTGCAGGAGGGCCACACGGTGATCTGCCTCGACAACGGCTACACGGGGCGGGAGGAGAACCTGCAGGCCCACCGCAACAACCCTGCCTTGACCTTGCTGTGGCACGACGTGGCCGAGCCGCTGCCGCCGGAGCTGGAGAAAGCGGGAATTGAGCAAATCTACCACCTGGCCTGTCCCGCCTCGCCGCCCCACTACCAGGCGGATCCCATCCGCACCATCCGCACCGGCGTCTGGGGCACCTACCACCTGCTGGAGCTGGCCCAGAAAACGGGGGCCAGGTTCCTGCTGGCCTCCACTTCAGAAGTGTACGGGGATCCCCAGGTGCATCCCCAGCCGGAGGACTACTGGGGCCATGTCAACCCCATCGGCCCGCGGGCCTGCTACGACGAGTCCAAGCGCCTGGCCGAAACCCTAACCTTTGACTGGCAGCGGCAACACCAAACCGAGATCCGCGTGGCCCGCATCTTCAACACCTATGGGCCCGCCATGCGGGAAGACGATGGTCGTGTGGTCAGCAACTTCATCGTCCAGGCGCTGCGCGGGGATCCCCTCACCGTCTATGGAGATGGCTCCCAGACCCGTAGCTTCTGCTACATCTCCGACCTCATCGAGGGCCTGGTGCGCCTGATGAACAGCCCTTATCCCGGCCCCTTTAACCTGGGCAACCCGCAGGAGGTCACCATTCTAGAGTTGGCTCGGCAGATTTTGGCCCTCACCGGCAGCTCTTCTCCCATCGTCCACCGGCCTCTCCCAACCGACGATCCCAGGCAGCGCCGGCCCGACATCAGCAAGGCCCGCGCCCTGCTGGGGTGGGAGCCCCAGATCCCTTTGCCAGTGGGCCTGGAGCTGACCATCCCCTACTTCCGCCACCGGTTAGGGCTGGAGTAAAGGAAGACCTCTGGGAGATTTTCCCCAGAGCTGGCCAACTTTGCGGAAGAAAGCAGCCAGGCTGGCATGATACCCGTCATAATACGGAAAAGACATGTTAACTCAGCTAGGGGATCCCTACGCCTGTGGATACTTCTCCGGAAGAACCAACCACCCCCGTGCCCCTGGAAACCTACGGGCTGGAGGTGGAGAGGAAAGCAGTGGGCGCCTTTTTGACGGTGCTTCAGGGATCCAATAGGGGCAGGACTTTCCGCCTGGGGGAGACTGCAGTAGTGGGGCGCAGCCCCCAGGCCGACGTTCAGCTTTCCGACCACACCATCTCTCGGCTGCACTGCCGGCTGAGGAAGGAAGGGGAAAACTATGTCCTCATCGATCTCGGCAGCCTCAACGGCACCTATGTCAATGGGGAACGGGTAAATTGCCGGGTTTTGGCGGATAGGGATCGCATCCAGCTGGGGAATAGCCTCCTGCAGTTTGCCTATTATGACCGGCTGGAGGAGGCTTTCTTTTTCCAGGTCGCTGCCGCCGCTCTCTACGACCCGCTCACGGGGCTGCACAACCGTCGGTTTTTCCTAGAGCACCTGCAGAGGGAGATGGCTTTTGCCCGCCGCCATAGCTTTCCCCTCCACTTGCTTTACCTGGACTTGGACAACTTCAAGCTCATCAACGACCGCTGGGGGCATTTGGCCGGGGATCAAGCCCTGATCCAAGTAGCCCAACAACTGCAGGATCAGGTTCGCCGCGAGGATCTGCTGGCCCGGCTAGGGGGCGACGAATTTGTCCTCATGGTGCGCGGGGTTCCGGAAGCTCAAATCCTGCAGTTGGCCAAGCGCCTGCGGCAGGCCGTCCAATCCCTCCCTCTGCAGGTGGGAGCAGAAGTTATCCACCTCACCTGTAGCATTGGCGTCGCCTCTTTGCTCAGCCTTTCAGCAGAAACTTCCGTCCAAAGCTTTCTAGAGGCAGCCGACCAAGCCCTCTACCGGGCCAAGATGCAAGGGGGCAACCGGGAAGTGTTGCTGTAGGGCTTAGGATCCTTCTACCAAGCTGGCGTAGGCCTCGGCGCTCATCGTGTCGTCGAGATCTTCCGGGTTGGTCATGCGCACCTTGATCAGCCAGCCATCGCCATAGGGATCGTCGGCAATGCTCTCTGGGCTGTCCACCACTGCTTTGTTCACTGCCACCACTTCCCCCGAAACAGGGGCATAGAGATCCTCGACCGCCTTAACGGATTCCACCGAGCCAAAGCTTTCGCCCTTTTCAATCTCTGTTCCTTCCTCGGGCAGGCCGACAAAGACAATATCCCCGAGCTGATCGACGGCATAAGCCGTGATCCCAATCACCGCAATGTCATCCTCAACGCGGATGTACTCGTGGGTGTCCACATAGCGCAGATGGGGCGGATACTCCAGGGCCATGCCGTTTCCCCTGCTAGAATTCAGTGGATTATTCTAGGGTGAACCCCTGGGGCTGGTAAAGCTCTCCCAACTTGACACCTAGAGGAACTCCATCAGCAGCCGATTCACGGTTTGCGGCGCCTCCTGCTGCGCCCAGTGGCCGCACTCGGGGATGTATTCTTTGCGAATGCCGTTGGGGAAAAAGGGATCCATTCCCTCGGTCAGCTCGCGGCTGAGGGCAAAGTCTTCCTCTCCCCAAATGAGCAGGGTGGGGGCGAGGATCTGCCGCAGGGGCTGTAAAAACAGGTTCTGCAGAGTGGGCAGGCTAAACAGGTGGCGGTAGTAGTTAAGGGCAGAGGTGAGCACCTTGGGTTTGGCGAGAGCCTCTTGGTAGATCTTCAGGTCGTGTCGGGTGAAGGCACTCTTGCGCACCGAGGTCTCTCGGAAGATGCGCTGCACCCAATCGCCCAAGTTCCACTGGAGCACCCACTCCGGCAGCCAGGGCAACTGGAAGAAAAACAAGTACCAACTGCGGCGCATCTGGTCCAAATTGGTCAGGAACTCCCGGCGAAAGCAAGCTGGGTGAGGAGAGTTGAGCACGGCCAGCTTGCGGATCTCGTCGGGGAAAAATTGCGCCCAGTGCCAGGCAATGGCTCCTCCCCAGTCGTGGGCCACCACTACCGCCCTCTTGGCCCCAAAGTGATCCAGGAGGCCGCGGACATCCGCCGTGAGGGTATCTAGGTCGTAGCCGTGATCCGGCTTGTCGGAATCGTTGTAGCCGCGTAGATCGGGGGCCACCACGCAAAACCGCTGCGCCAACACCGGGATCTGGTGCCGCCAGGAGTACCAAAACTCCGGGAAACCATGCAGCAAGATGGCCAGCTCCCCTTCCCCCTGGCTGACGTAGTGCAGTTGAATACCATTGGTGAGGGCATAGCCGTGCCGCCAGCTCCCCATCTTGGCGGCTACCTCAGCAGGAAGGCGTCGGATCCCTGCTTCTGTCATCTCGTCTGCTCTTTGGCCGAACCCATGATTTGGTATCCAACCATACTAACCTTTGTCGCTCTCTTGCTAACGGGGAGTTTAAGGCATCCTGGGAGAGAAGCTGCGGCTGCAAAGGTCAGATGAAAACTAACACAACATCCCCCCAGAAGATCGCCATTCTAGGGGCGGGAGCCTGGGGAAGTACGCTGGCTCTGCTGGCCCAGGCCCAGGGGCACCGAGTGCAGGTTTGGGACCGGCGCAAAGATCTGGATCTCAAAGAGGTGCTCCAGGGATCCCAAATCCTCATCTCGGCAGTCTCGATGGCAGGGGTGCGCCCCGTGGCCGAGGTTGTGCGCCAGGTGGGGATCCCACCGCAGGTTATTTTGGTCTCAGCCACTAAGGGACTGGATCCGCTCCAACTTTTGACTCCTGCCCAAATCTGGGGGGCTGCCTTCCCCAACCAGCCGTTGGTGGTGCTCTCCGGGCCTAACCTTTCCGCCGAGATCCGCCAGGGTTTGCCGGCAGCAGCAGTGGTAGCCAGCCGGGATCTCTGGGCAGCCGTGCAGGTGCAGCATGCCCTGGCTTCAGAGCGCTTTCGCCTCTACACCAGCAGCGATCCGCTGGGGGTGGAGCTGGGAGGCATCCTGAAAAATGTTATCGCCATCGCCGTGGGGGTGTGTGATGCGCTGCACCTGGGCACCAATGCTCGGGCTGCCCTGGTTACCCGCGGCTTGGCAGAGATGATCCGGGTGGGATCCCGCTTAGGGGCGCGGCCTGAGACCTTCAACGGCCTCTCAGGCCTGGGGGATCTGCTGGCCACCTGTCACAGTCCTCTGAGCCGCAACTACCAGGTGGGCTACGGGTTGGGCCAAGGTAGGCCTTTGTCCCAGGTTCTGGCTGAAATCGAGGGCACTGCCGAAGGAGTTTACACCGCTCCTGTCGTGGTCAAGATCGCCGCCCAACACAACATCCGGGTGCCTATCACCCAGGAGGTGCATCGGTTGTTGCAAGGACAGACCACCCCCACTGCTGCCCTGGCCAGGCTGATGGAGCGACAACTCACCTCGGAATAAGACCCTCACCCCCCTGCCCCTCTCCCTCTGGGAGAGGGGAGTTAGGGATAAACGTTGCATTGCTATTTGAAATGACCATAGCCGCAAATCCGCGGATGAGGAAAGGGGTTCTGCACCGTATCAGGATTTTTGCAGAGGGTTAGGGTACCAGAATGAGCCATTTGGCGGAGCTTTTTTCCCCAGAGTTTTTCTATGCTGTCTCTGTAGCTTCCCTGTTCGTTCCCGCATCAACTCGGCTCTCGGTTGTTCCAGGAAGCCGACGGCCAGCCCAAGGGATTGGGGGTTTCTTGTTTGCTTTTTTACGAAGCCACATGTCCAAACGCATCTTGGTGATTGAAGACGAACCCGCCATCCGCACCTATTTGCAGAAAGTGTTGCAACGAGCTGGGTACGACACTGTCGCGGCCAGCGATGGGGAGGAAGGATTACAGATGGTGCACGCTCTCCTGCCGGATTTGGTGTTGTGCGATGTGGTCATGCCCAAGCTGAACGGCTATGGAGTGTTAGATGCCGTGAGATGGGATCGGTCCACTGCCCACATCCCCTTTGTCTTTCTCTCCTCGAAAACCAGCCGAGAAGACATGGAAGAAGGGCTGCGGCTTGGCTCTAATGCCTACTTAACCAAGCCCATCGACCAAAATCACCTGTTGAGAGCAATCGCCGCCCAACTGCTCTGAACTCTTAGCTATAGCCATTTACTATTGGGATAAAACTTCCAGGGAACCGAGAAAAGTTTTCCGGATCCCTGCCGGCTGTAGCTAAGGGGTCAGCGCCTGGTGTCGCTGTCGCTGTTGCCGTTCCAGGGCCTCGAACAAAGCCTGAAAATTGGCCTCGCCAAAGCCCGTGGCCCCGCCTAGCCGTTGAATGACTTCAAAGAAAAAGGTGGGCCGACCAAAGAGGGGCTGGGTAAAGGTCTGCAGCAGAAGGGGGCGATCCTGGCCATCAGAAGCGGGCAGGGTAGCATCCAGAAGGATCTGCTGCTCCACCAGGTCTTGCCAGGAGATGGCCTGCCCAAGGGCAGAACGGAGCGCCAACCCCAGCTCCCTTTCCAGGCTGGTGTAGTACTGCGGCGCCACTTGCAAAAAGTCCACTCCCCCCTGCCGCAACCGGCGCAGGCTGGCAACAATGTCTGAGCTGTGCAGCGCCGCGTGCTGAATGCCCGGGCCGCCATGGGCATGCAAAAACTCCTGAATCTGGGAAGCGGCACAGGTGGGCTCGTTGATGGCCCATTGGATCCCCGCTTCCGGATCCCCCACCACCACGCTTTCCAGGCCGGAGGTGGCGGTGCCGATGCTGTAGCGGTACAGCCGCCGCCAGCCCAGCACCCGCCCATACCAGTCGGCTGCCGCCTGCAGGGATCCCTGCTCCACGTTCAACACCACGTGATCCCAGTGGGAAAACAGGCCCGCTTCGGCAGGGGCGGCATCCAAGGGGCCAGGGATCAGAGAATGCCGGATCCCGTAGGGGGTGTGGAGGCAGAGCGCCGCTGCTGCCGGGATCCACGCCAGTTGGGCGCCTCGGCCCCGCAACAGCTCCGCCAAGGCCGGTAGCTCCTGCTCTCCCACCGCCAAGGCCACATCCACCACCCCCGGCCCATGCCGCTGCAAATGGCGGTCCACCTCGTCCCCCGCCCGTGCCGGCTGAGACAGGCGCAAGCGCAGGGATCCCTGCTCCAGCTCCAGGGTGTTGCCGGCGTCGCTTGCCACCCGGAAGCCCCAAACCCGACAAAAGTGTTCCCGCCAACGGGGCAGATCCCAAAGGTAGAAGTGCAGGTGGTGGATCCCTTGGACAATTCGAATGGACGGGTTCATAGAAAACTTCATAGAAAACGCACTGCTAACGCGAACACCAGGTCTTCTGGTGGGGCAACCGGGGCTGCCCTACCTCAGCATAGGTCGGCCCTTCGGCGAGGGAAAAGGTCAAAACTCTTTCCAGCAAACTCTTAAGACAACATTAAAAAACACGGTTAAAAATGCGCCCACAAAAACATCTTCCCAGGGCAAGAGACTAAAATTGAAGTGGGCGAGGTGTAGGGCCAACATCTAAAAAAAGAAACAGCAGAGTTGCTAAAAGCTCTCCCTCAAGTGAGTGGCTAGACCTTCCCTTTTGCAAAGATTGTTGTAGCTTTTGGCAGCTGCTGAGGCGTCGCCTCGCCCTGTCGCCAGCCTATTGGCGGAGTTGTTAGGCGTAATAGCCGGGAGGATTGTTATGATAGCAAGCGCGCAGCGTTCTGTAGCTTTATCTACAGAATCGAAGGCCCAAAAAACCACAGAACGCAAAGTATCCGATCAAACGATTGGGAGAGATTTTCTGCCGGGACGGTGGCAACGCTGCATTGATGTCCGAGATTTTATTCAGCGCAATTACACTCCCTACACCGGCGACGAAAGCTTCTTGGCGCCGGCCAGCGAACGCACGCAGCGGCTGTGGGCCAAGGTTAAGGATTTGATGGCGCTGGAGCGGGAGCGGGGGGTTTTGGATGCCGACACGGACCTTCCTTCCAGCATCACCAGCCACCCGCCGGGCTATATCGACCGGGAGCTGGAGCAAATTGTAGGCCTACAGACCGACAAGCCCCTGAAGCGGGCCATTATGCCGTTCGGCGGCATCCGCATGGTGGAGACGGCCCTCAAGGCCTACGGCTACGAGCTGGATCCAAAGGTTAAGGAAATCTTTACCAAGTACCGCAAGACCCACAACGACGGGGTTTTCGACGCCTACACGGAGGAGATGCGCCGCTGCCGCCGCTCTGGCATCATCACGGGCTTGCCGGACGCCTATGGGCGGGGCCGCATCATCGGCGACTACCGGCGGGTGGCCCTCTATGGGGTGGATCGGCTGATTGAGGACAAGGAGGCGCAAAAAGCCAGCCTCGACCTGGACACGATGGATGAAGAAACCATCCGCCTGCGGGAGGAGCTCTCGGAGCAGATCAAAGCCCTACACGAGCTCAAGGAAATGGGGGCCAGCTACGGCTTTGACCTGGGCCGTCCGGCCAGCAACGCCCGCGAGGCCATCCAGTGGCTGTACCTGGCCTACCTGGCAGCCGTCAAAGAGCAAAATGGCGCTGCCATGTCCCTGGGGCGGGTCTCCACGTTCCTAGACATCTACATCGAGCGGGATCTGCAGGCCGGGATCCTCACCGAGGAAGAGGCCCAAGAGCTCATCGACCACTTTGTCATGAAGCTGCGCATGGTCAGGTTTTTGCGCACGCCGGAGTACAACGAGCTCTTTAGCGGGGATCCCACCTGGGTAACCGAGTGCATCGGCGGCATGGGGCTGGATGGGCGGCCTCTGGTTACCAAGACCAGCTTCCGCATGCTGCATACCCTCTACAACCTGGGGCCGGCACCGGAGCCCAACCTGACGGTGCTCTGGTCGGAGCGGCTGCCGGAAGCCTTCAAGCGCTACTGCGCCAAGGTCTCCATCGAAACCAGCTCCATCCAGTACGAAAACGACGACCTGATGCGCCCCTACTGGGGGGATGACTACGGCATCGCCTGCTGCGTGTCGGCCATGCGCATCGGCAAGCAGATGCAGTTTTTTGGGGCGCGGGTCAACCTGGCCAAGTGCCTACTCTATGCCATCAATGGCGGCCGGGACGAGATCTCCGGCGAGCAGGTGGCCCCGGCCTATGCTCCCATCACCTCTGAGGTGTTGGAGTACGACGAGGTTTGGCCGCGCCTGGTGCAGATGATGGCCTGGCTGGCCAAGACCTACGTCAACACCATGAACATCATCCACTACATGCACGACAAGTACTGCTACGAGCGCCTGGAGATGGCCCTGCACGACCGGGACGTGCTGCGCACCATGGCCTTTGGGTTGGCCGGCCTGTCGGTGGTGGCGGATTCCCTCTCGGCCATCAAGTACGCGCGGGTGCGGGCTATCCGGGACGAGCGCGGCCTGGTGGTGGATTACGCGGTGGAGGGGGACTTCCCCAAATACGGCAACAACGACGACCGGGTTGACCAGATGGCGGTGCAATTGGTGCAGACCTTCATGGCGGAGCTGCGCAAGCACAAGACCTACCGCAACGCCATCCCCACCCAGTCCATCCTCACCATCACCTCCAACGTGGTCTACGGCAAAAAAACCGGCAACACCCCCGATGGGCGGCGGGCCGGCGAGCCCTTTGCGCCGGGGGCCAACCCCATGCACGGCCGGGACACCAAGGGGGCGGTGGCCTCGCTGGCTTCTGTGGCCAAGCTGCCCTACGACGACGCCCTGGATGGCATCTCCAACACCTTCTCGATTGTGCCGGCGGCCCTAGGTCGCACCGCCGAGGAGCGGGTTGCCAACCTGGTGGGGCTGCTGGACGGCTACATGCGGGATGGCGGCTTTCACCTCAACGTCAACGTCCTCAACCGCGAGACCCTGCTGCAGGCCATGGAGCACCCCGAGCTCTATCCCCAGCTCACCATCCGAGTGTCTGGCTACGCGGTGAACTTCATCAAGCTCACCCGCGAGCAACAACTGGATGTGATTAACCGCACCTTCCACCAACACTTCTAACGGAAAACGGCGGAGTGGGGGATCCCGGAAGGCTGCCCGTAGCAGGGTCGAGGGAAGGGATCCCCCCTCCCCAAGCAAGGAGGTTCGATGAGCTATAGCGTTTTGGACTTGGTTAGAGACTACGCGGCGGGACGGCGCGATTTCCAGGAGATCGAGCTGCCCCAGGCCGACTTGCGGGGCATCCACCTAGCCGGTGCCGACCTGCGCTCTGCTGATTTCAGAGGGGCCAACCTGGCAGGCGCCAACCTGCGGGGGTGTGACCTCAGCTTTGCCGATTTCACCGGCGCCAACCTATCGGGAGCGGATCTGCGGGGATGCCTGCTTTTCGGCAGCGATTTGCGCGGTGCCCTCTTGGAGGGGGCTTTGCTGGATCACGCCGATTACGATGCCTATACCCATTTCCCGGCGGGCTTTGATCCCAAAGCCCATCGCCTGCACAACATCTCGGCAGGTGTTTCCCAGTAGGGGGGTCTTTCCAGGGGTTGTCAACTGTTAAGCAAAACCCAGTTCGGGTAAAGCCCAAATCTCAAAAGAGACAAAACCATGGTGTGCGCAGCATAGACAGCAATTGGGAAGAAAACCTCAAGATTAATTGATATTTTGCAAAAGCTGTTGAGGATAGAAGTATGGATACCCCGCTCAACCCCTTGACGCCGATAACCGGCCGCATTCACTCGGTTGAAACCTGTGGCACGGTAGATGGGCCAGGGATCCGCTTTGTCATCTTCCTGCAGGGCTGTCCTCTGCGCTGTCTGTACTGCCACAATCCGGACTGTCGGGATCCCAATGCCGGCCAGGTGGTGACGGTGGATTCCCTCATGGCGGAGATCCAGCGCTGCCGCAACTACTACCTCAAGGGCGGGGGAGTCACGGCCAGCGGGGGAGAACCGTTAATGCAGCCCAACTTTGTGGCGGAGATTTTCCGCCGCTGCCATGAGCTGGACTTGCACACGGCTCTAGATACTTCCGGCTATGCGCCCTTGGGCGTGGCCAAGCCGGTGTTGGCCCATACAGACTTGGTGCTACTGGATATCAAGTCCTATCTGCCGGAGCTCTATCGCAAAGTTACCGGCGTTTCGCTGCAGCCCACTCTCGATCTGGCTCGCTATTTGGATCAGATTCACAAGCCCACCTGGATTCGTTTTGTGCTGGTTCCCGGGCTAACAGATCCCGAGGAAAACATCAAGGGCTTGGCCGAGTTTGTGGCCACGCTCTCCAACGTGGAGCGGGTGGAAGTTTTGCCCTTTCACAAGATGGGGGAATACAAATGGCAGCAGTTGGGATTGCCCTATACCCTCAGCGATGTTCAGCCGCCCACCCCGGAACAGATCAACCACGCTTTGCAGATCTTTCGCGAGCGGGGATTGGTGGCAGTTTAGTTTATCGCTGGAGCGACAGCAACAAAACTAGAGCCAATTCTGACTTGAGCCAGCCTGATCCCAAAGTCATCTCTAAAGTCCTTAGGCTGTCTCCAAGGTAATGCTAAGTTGAACTTAGTTGAACCCAATAGTCTAGCAGCTTGCCAACTCTGGTAGCTCCAAAAATGAGGAGGGATCCCCGGTGGAAGTGCGCGTAACCTACCAAAATGGCGTTCAATTTCAAGCCCAAAGCCGCGGCCATCGCATCCTCAGCGATCAGCCTTTGGACAACCACGGCCAAGATCAGGGAATGACGCCGCCGGAGTGGTTTTTGGCCTCTTTGGGTGCTTGTGTGGGGTTCTATGCCGTCAAGTATTTGGAAGCGCGGCAGTTGGATCCCAAAGGGCTGGAAGTGGTTGTTACCGCAGATAAAGTCGAGCACCCTGCCCGCCTAGACAACATTTGCATTCGGGTGAAAAGTGGGATCCCGCTCGACGAAAAACACCAAAAAGGGTTGGAAAAGGCAGTCGATGCGTGCATCATCCACAACACCCTTACCCATCCCCCAAAAATGACCACTGAGATCCAGGTTCCCGCGCCTGTTGGCGCTTAGCCGGTCAGCAGGCCCATGGAGTCTTGCAGCAATTTCTAACGGTTGCCTCAACTTTTAACCTGTATGGATGTAATTTTGGAGGATCCACCTATGCCTGTCACCAACCTCGAGGAACTGGAAGCTCTGATCCAACAGGTAAAAGCTGCCCAGGCTGAGTATGCCACCTTCACCCAGGAACAGGTGGATCGGATCTTTCACAAAGCTGCCCTGGCCGCCAACAACGAACGGATCCCGCTGGCCAAGCTGGCCGTGGAAGAGACCGGCATGGGGATTGTGGAAGACAAGGTGATCAAAAATCACTTTGCCTCTGAATACATTTACAACAAATACAAACACGAGAAAACCTGTGGCGTCATCGAGCGGGACGAGAGTTTTGGCTACGAGCGCATTGCCGAGCCGGTGGGGCTTTTGGCGGGCATTGTGCCAGTCACCAACCCCACTTCGACAACCATTTTCAAAGCTCTCATCACCCTGAAAACCCGCAACGCCATCATCTTTTCCCCTCACCCCCGCGCCAAACGATGCACCATTGCCGCGGCCAAGGTGGTCAAGGAGGCGGCTGAGGCAGCCGGTGCGCCTGTGGGGTTGATCGGCTGGATCGACGAGCCCACCATCGAGCTGTCTCAGGCTTTGATGCAACATCCGGAGGTGAAGTTGATCCTGGCCACCGGCGGCCCCGCCCTAGTCAAGGCGGCCTATTCCTCCGGCCACCCATCTTTGGGGGTGGGGGCAGGCAATACCCCGGCAGTGATCGATGCCAGCGCCGACATCCCCACAGCCGTCAGCTCGATTATCTTGAGCAAGACCTTCGACAACGGCATGATCTGCGCCTCAGAACAGGCGGTGATCGTGGTGGATGCTGTTTACGAGCAGGTCAAGGCCGAATTCCGCCAGCGGGGGGCCTACTTTTTGGATCCGGAACAAACGCAAGCGGTGCGCTGCCTCCTCCTCAAAGACGGCCGCCTCAATCCGGCTATTGTCGGCCAATCGGTGCAGACCATTGCCGCTCTGGCCGGGATCCAGGTACCCGAAGGCAGCAAGCTGCTGATTGGGGAAGTGGAGAAGGTGGGGCCTGAGGAGCCGTTCTCCTACGAAAAATTGGCCCCTGTTTTGGCCCTCTACCGCGCCAAGGATTTCCACAGCGCTGTCGATATGGCCGTCCAAGTGGTCAATTTCGGTGGGCGGGGTCACACCTCTGTTTTGTATACCGATCCCGCCAATCGGGACGATATTGCCTACTTTGAAAATGCCCTACAAACAGCGCGGGTGCTGATCAACACCCCCTCTTCCCAGGGAGCAATTGGGGATCTCTATAACTTCAGGCTGGATCCCTCGCTCACCCTAGGCTGTGGCACTTGGGGGGGCAATTCGGTCTCGGACAATGTGGGGCCGCGCCACCTGCTCAACATTAAAACGGTGGCCTACCGGCGGGAAAATATGCTCTGGTTTCGGGTGCCGCCCAAGATCTACTTCAAGCCGGGATGTCTACCGGTGGCGCTGCGGGAGTTGGCCGGCAAAAAACGGGCTTTTTTGGTTACCGATAGGCCCCTCTTCGAGCTGGGCGTGCTGCAGGCGGTTACCCGGGTTTTGGACGAACTGCAGATCAAGTGGGATGTCTACCACGACGTGGAGCCGGATCCCACCCTCAGCAACGTCAACCGCGGCCTGGAGCAGTTGCGCCAATTCCAGCCGGATGTGATCATCGCCGTGGGGGGCGGATCCCCGATGGACGCGGCCAAGGTGATGTGGCTGATGTACGAGCAGCCGCAGGTGGAGTTTGAAGGCCTGGCCACGCGCTTTATGGACATCCGCAAGCGGGTCTACGAGCTGCCGCCGCTGGGGCAAAAAGCCCAACTGGTCTGCATCCCCACCACTTCCGGGACGGGATCCGAGGTGACGCCCTTTGCCGTAGTCACCGACGACCGGGTGGGGATCAAGTACCCCCTGGCCGACTACGCCCTCACCCCCAGCATGGCCATCGTGGATCCGGATCTCACTTTGAAGATGCCCAAGAAGCTAACCGCCTACGGCGGCCTCGATGCCCTTACCCATGCCCTGGAAGCCTATGTCTCGGTGATGGCCAGCGAGTTTACCGATGGGCTGGCGCTGCAGGCGATTAAGCTGCTGATGACCTACCTGCCGCGGGCCTACGAGAAGGGGGCCGAAGATCCAGAAGCCAGAGAAAAAGTCCACTACGCCGCCACCATTGCCGGCATGGCCTTTGCCAACGCCTTTTTGGGGGTGTGCCACTCCTTGGCCCACAAGCTGGGATCCACCTTCCACCTGCCCCACGGCCTGGCCAATGCCCTGATGATTACCCACGTCATCCGCTACAACGCCACCGACGCCCCCTTTAAGCAGGCCATCTTCCCCCAATACCGCTACCCCAACGCCAAGCACCGCTATGCCGAGATTGCCGATTACCTGCAGTTGGGCGGAGCCAATGATGATGAAAAGGTCATGCGCCTCATTGAGGCCATCGAGGAGCTAAAGCGGAAGCTAGGGATCCCGGCTACCATCCGCGAGGCCCTCAGCGAGAGCGAGCAGGCGTTCTACGACCGTCTGGAGGCGATGGCGGAGCAGGCTTTCGATGATCAATGCACCGGCGCCAACCCCCGCTACCCGCTGATTCAGGACATGAAGGAGCTGTACGTCTTGGCCTACCGGGGCTGCCGGGTGGAGGCTGCCCTCTACCACCAGCCGGAGCCGGTGTTGGCCTAGTCACCAGACATTGAGGAGTAAGCCCATGCGGCGCCGCCCTGACCCCAGCCTCGACATCTGGAAGGCCAGATCCCACCCCTTAGATCCCATTTTTCTGCCCCGCTCGGTGGCGGTGGTGGGGGCAACAGAGCGGGAGGGCAGTGTTGGGCGCACGGTCTTGTGGAACCTGATCAGCCACCCGTTTGGGGGCACGGTCTACCCGGTCAACCCCAAGCGGCACCAGGTGTTGGGCATCCGGGCCTACGAGCGGCTTTCCGCCTTGCCCGAGCCGGTGGATCTGGCCATCATCGCCATCCCGGCAGCCGGGGTGCCGGCGGTTATTCAAGAATGCGTCGAGGCCGGCGTCAAGGGAGCTATTGTCCTCTCGGCGGGCTTTAAGGAAATCGGCCCCGAGGGGCTGGAGCTGGAAAAGGCCATCCAAGAGGCTGCCCGCGGCAAGCTGCGCCTGATTGGCCCCAACTGCCTGGGGATCCAAAACCCCCACACGGGCCTAAATGCCACCTTTGCGGCCCAGATGGCCCGGCCCGGCAACGTGGGCTTTATCAGCCAAAGCGGGGCCCTCTGCACCTCGATCCTAGACTGGAGCCTGCAGGAAAATGTCGGCTTTAGCGCCTTTATCTCCCTGGGATCGATGCTGGATGTGGGCTGGGGGGATCTCATCGACTACCTGGGCCAGGATCCCCATACCCACAGCATCGTCCTCTACATGGAATCCGTCGGGGATGCGCGGTCGTTTTTGTCGGCGGCCCGCGAGGTGGCGCTGAGCAAGCCCATCATCGTCATCAAGGCGGGGCGCACCCAGGCGGCGGCCCAGGCGGCGGCCTCCCACACGGGATCCCTCACCGGCAGCGACGCGGTTTTGGATGCGGCCTTCCGCCGCTGCGGCGTGCTGCGGGTGGATCACATTGAAGATCTCTTCGACATGGCGGAGGTGCTGGCCAAACAGCCTCGTCCCCAAGGGCCCCACCTCAGCATCCTCACCAATGCCGGCGGGCCAGGGGTGCTGGCCACCGACGCCCTCATTCGCGCCGGCGGATCCCTGGCCTCTCTTGCCCCGGAGACGCTGGAGCAGCTCAGCCAGATCCTGCCGCCCCACTGGAGCCACGGCAACCCCATCGACGTTTTGGGCGATGCCGGGCCGGAGCGCTTTGCCCAGGCGCTGGAGATCGTGCTGCGGGATCCCGGCAGCCAGGGCTGTCTGGTGATCCTCACCCCACAGGCGATGACAGATCCCACCGCCACGGCCGCCAAGGTGGTGGAGACCTGGCGGCGCAGCGGATCTCGCCAACCCATCCTGGCCAGTTGGATGGGGGGAGCCCTGGTGGATGCCGGCGAGCAGATCCTCAACCAGGCCGGGATCCCCACCTACCGCTATCCGGATCAGGCGGCGCGGGTGTTCAGCTATCTGTGGCGCTTCAGCGACAACCTCAAGGCCCTCTACGAAACCCCCGCGCTGCCCCCTGCAACAGCGGTCGAGCGCGAGAGGGTGCAGCCAATCCTCAGCCAAGCCCGGCGGCAAGGCCGCACGCTCCTGACCGAGGTCGAGTCCAAGGAGCTCCTGGCCGCCTACGGGATCCCGGTGGTGCCCACGCGGGTGGCCGAGAGCCCGGAAGCGGCTGTAGAGGCCGCCGAACAAATCGGCTACCCGGTGGTGCTCAAGCTCTACTCCCACACCCTCACCCACAAGACCGATGTGGGCGGCGTGCAGCTCAACCTGCCCGATGCCGAGTCGGTGCGGCGGGCCTACCGGCAGATCCAGACCAATGTTGCCGAAAAAGCCGGATCCCAGCACTTCCAAGGGGTGACGGTGCAGCCGATGATCCGCACCGACGGCTACGAGCTGATCCTGGGCAGCAGCGAGGATCCCCAGTTTGGGCCGGTGTTGCTGTTTGGCAGCGGCGGCCAATTGGTGGAAGTGTTCCAGGATCGCGCCATCGGCCTTCCCCCCCTCAACACCACCTTGGCGCGGCGCCTGATGGAGAATACCCTCATCTACAAGGCCCTCAAGGGGGTGCGGGGGCGCCGAGCCGTCAAGCTGGAAGCGCTGGAACAGCTTTTGGTGCGCTTCAGCCAACTGGTGGCCGAACAGCGGGAGATCAAGGAGATCGACATCAACCCCCTGCTGGCCTCGGGCGAGGGGCTGGTGGCTTTGGATGCCCGCGTCATTCTGCGCTCAGAGCAAGAACCACCGGTGCCGTTGGCCATCCGCCCCTACCCCACCCAGTACATCTGGAGCTTCCGGGACGGCATCACCATCCGCCCCATCCGCCCCGAAGATGAGCCTCTGGTGATCGATTTTCACCGCCACGTCTCTGATTACAGCGTCTATCTGCGCTACTTCCACCCCATCAAATACAGCGCCCGCATCGCCCACGAGCGCTTGGTTCGCATCTGCTTTAATGACTACGACCGCGAGATCGCCCTGGTGGCGGAAAAACAGGAGCCAGAAGCCACAATCCTCGGCATCAGCCGCCTCTCCAAAAGACACGGCCTCCCCGAAGAGGCGGAGTTTGCCCTGCTGGTGGCGGATCCCTATCAACGGCAGGGGATCGGCACGGAGCTGCTGACCCGCCTGATTCAGGTGGCCCGCTGCGAAGGAATCCGGCGTCTGGCCGGCGAGGTGCTCAGCGAAAACGAGGGCATGCGCCGCCTGTGCAAGCGGCTAGGGTTCCAGTTGCTCCCCTCCCCGGAGGATCCCGGCCTCCTCAATGCCACGCTGGATCTCGCTGCCGACGCGGCGCCCCCCACCCCCTGCCCCGCCTAGGGATCCCTGGTCTAAAAACGGTTTGCCGACTGGATTACCGTAGAATAGTTCCTTAGCCTCCAACCTCCCCTCGCCTTTTGGGAGAGGGGTTGGGGGTGAGGGACGGAGAAGTGGAGAAGTTTTTGGGGATGGCGGTGAAGATGGAAGGGGCAGCGGGGAAGCCATTGGGGATCCCTTCACCCGTCGCGGTGGCCTGGTGGGGGAGAGCGGGGCGGTGGCTGGCGGTGGGATTCCTTCTGCTGGGGCTAGGTGGCTGTGGGGTGGGATCCCACGGGGAAGTGAGGATTCTTCTGGCTTCTTTTGCGGTGACCCGCGATGCCTACCGCCAGATCATCCCTGCCTTTGAGGCCCATTGGCTGGCCCAGACCGGACAACGGGTGCGGGTGGAAAGCAGCTACGCCGGCTCGGCAACGCAGGCGCGGGCGGTCATCGAGGGGCTGGATGCCGATGTGGTGGCCCTGGCCCTAGGCCTGGATGTGGAGCGCATTGTGGCTGCCGGCCTGATTCGGCCAGGCTGGGAAAGCCGCACCCCCAACCAGGGGATCGTCACCCGCTCGGTGGCGGCCATCGTCACGCGACAGGGCAACCCCCGTGGTATCCGCTCTTGGCTGGATCTGGCTCGGCCCGGCCTGCAGGTGATTACCGCCAACCCCAAAACTTCAGGGGGCGCCCGCTGGAACTTTTTGGCCCTCTGGAGCGCTGTCCCTGAACCTCAGGCCCTGGAGTTCGCCACCCAGGTCTACAAAAATGTCCGCGTCCTGCCGCGGGACTCGCGGGAGGCCACCGATGTCTTCTTCCAAAAAGGGCAGGGGGATGCCCTGCTCACCTACGAACATGAGGTGATCCTGGCGGGCTTGCGCGGCCAGCTCTTGCCCTACGTGGTGCCGGATCCCAACATTTCCATCGATCAGGCGGTGGCGGTGGTGGACGCCAACGTGGACCGCAAGGGCACCCGCGCCGTGGCCGAAGCCTTTGTCGACTACCTGTTTACCCCAGAAGCGCAGCGGGCCTTTGCCGAGGTGGGCTTCCGGCCGGTGGAGCCCACGGTGGCCCAAGAGTTTGCCTGGCGCTACCCTCCCATCAAAAATCTGGTGACTGTCGCCGACCTGGGCGGCTGGGAAGCTGTCCAGAACCGCTTCTTTGCCGACGGGGCTTTGTTTGACCGCATCCAAGCCCAGTTGTAGACCGATCCCTTGTCTTCCTCTCCCCGTTCGGGGTATCCTGGGGGCTGTATCAACGGTTTGTTGACAGGTTTACCGTAGATTAGAGGCTCCCTCCTTCGTCAGAAACGCCGTCCGGCCAACCCTTAGCTAGGCAGAACCTATGGGCATCACCATCGCAGGGGTATCGAAGCGTTTTGGGCAGTTTCAGGCCCTCCACCCTACGGATCTCACCATTCCCACGGGATCCCTGGTCGCCCTGTTGGGGCCGTCGGGTTCGGGCAAATCCACCCTCTTGCGCCTCATTGCTGGTCTAGAAAAGCCGGACACGGGGCGGATTTTCCTCACCGGTCGGGATGCCACCCACGCCAGCGTCCAGGAGCGCAATGTTGGCTTTGTCTTCCAGCACTACGCCCTGTTCAAGCACATGACGGTGCGGCAGAACATTGCCTTTGGCCTGGAGATCCGCAAAGCTTCGCGGGCCGAGATCCGGGCGCGGGTGGACGAGCTGTTGGAGCTGGTGCAACTGTCGGGGTTTGGGGATCGCTATCCCTCGCAGCTTTCGGGGGGGCAGCGGCAGCGGGTGGCCCTGGCCCGCGCCTTGGCGGTGGAGCCGCAGGTATTGCTTTTGGACGAGCCTTTTGGGGCGCTGGATGCCAGGGTGCGCAAGGAGCTGCGCCAGTGGCTGCGGCGCCTGCACGACAAGGTGCACGTCACCACCGTCTTGGTTACCCACGACCAAGAGGAGGCCATGGAGGTGGCCGACCAGATCGTGGTCATGAACCAGGGGCGGATCGAGCAGGTGGGATCCCCTGCCGAGATCTACGATCACCCGGCCACCCCCTTTGTCATGAGCTTTATCGGCCCGGTTAACGAGCTCTCTCCCCGCTCCCTGTTATCTTGCCAGCTTCCCGAGGCGCAGGCCGGCCCGCACCAGCTTTTCTTGCGCCCCCACGATGTGCAGATCGAGGTCAACCCCAATAGCAGCGGCGTCCCCGCGTGGGTAAAAGCGATCATCCACCTGGGGCGGGAGATCCAGGCGGAGCTGGTCTTGAGCGATGGCGGATCCCTCTGGGCCCACCTCAGCCGCGAGCAATACACCAACCAGCCCCTGCACATTGGGCAGCAGGTTTACGTGCGCCCCAGGGTAATCAAAGCCTTCCCCATCAAGAAAACGGAAATGACAGCCATGGCGGTGGGAGCTTAGGGAACCTTGCTGCAGGCGGTGTTTCCAGTGTCTTGGCCCTGGTGGCTGACCCTAGGCTATCTCTTCCTGATGCTGGTCTTGCCACTAGCTGCCTTGGTTGCCAAGGCCAGCACCTTGGGCTGGGCAGAGTTTTGGCGGATTGCCACCGATCCCCTGGCCCTCTCTGCCTATGAGGTTACTTTTGTAACCGCCTTGCTGGCGGCCTTGGTAAACGGTGTGATGGGCACTCTAACCGCCTGGGTGTTGGTGCGCTACGCCTTCCCTGGGAAAAAGCTCCTCGAGGGGTTGATTGATCTGCCCTTTGCCCTGCCCACGGCTGTGGCCGGCCTCACCCTGGCGACCGTCTACAGCAGCAACGGCTGGATAGGATCCCTGCTGGCTCCCTTGGGAATCCGCATTGCCTTTACCCGCTGGGGGGTGGGGGTAGCAATGCTGTTTATCTCTTTTCCCTTTGTGGTGCGAACCGTGCAGCCGGTGCTGCAGGAACTGGAACCGGATGTGGAGGAAGCTGCCTGGAGCTTGGGCGCCTCCCGCTGGCAGACCTTTTGCCGAGTGGTACTACCGCAAATTCTGCCGTCTATCCTAACAGGGGTGGCGCTGGGGTTTTCTCGCGCTGTCGGTGAGTATGGCTCCATCGTCATTATTGCCGCCAGCATTCCCTTCCAGGATTTGATTGCGGCGGTGCTGGTCATCCAAAGACTGGAACAGTACGACTACGCCGGCGCCACGGTGATTGGGACGGTGATGCTGGTGATCTCCTTCCTTTTGCTGGCGGTGATTAACCTTCTGCAAGGCTGGGCAAGTCGCCATGAGACCTAAGGGAGTTGCCGAGGTTCAAGGGAAGCCACCCGCCAACCCTTGGCTGGCTGGCCTGCTGATTGGGATCGTCTTGCTCTATGTGGGGCTGCTCATCGGGATCCCCCTGGTGAATGTCTTCTACCAGGCGTTGCGGGAAGGGATCCCCAGTTTTTTTCAGCACCTGGGGGAGCGAGAGTTTCTCAGCGCAGCCCGCTTGACTTTGCTAACTGCCCTGGTTGTCGTGCCTCTCAATACTCTTTTTGGCCTCTGCGCTGCCATAGCGCTAGCACGCCGCCGCTTTCCAGGGCGGGCCTTGCTGCTCAGCCTCATCGATCTGCCCTTTTCCATTTCGCCAGTGGTGGCCGGCCTGATGCTGGTGCTGATCTTTGGCCGTCAGGGTTGGCTGGGATCCTGGAATCTGCGGGTCATTTTTGCCTTTCCGGGCATTGTGCTGGCCACCGCTTTCATCACTTTGCCCTTTGTGGTGCGGGAGGTGCTGCCGGTGTTGGAAGAGGCCGGCACCGAAGAGGAAGAGGCCGCCAAAACGCTGGGGGCCAATTCCTGGCAGATCTTCTTGCGCATCACCCTGCCCAACATCCGCTGGGGCCTTCTCTACGGCGTCATCCTGACCAATGCCCGCGCCATGGGGGAGTTCGGGGCGGTGGCCGTGGTCTCCGGCAACATCATCGGCCGTACCCAGACCCTTCCCTTGTTTGTGGAAGATGCCTACCGCAGCTATGCCACGGGCTCGGCCTATGCGGCAGCGGTGGTGCTCTCCTTGCTGGCAGTGGTGACCCTGGTGGCCAAGGAGCTGCTAGAGCGGGGATCCCCTTCCCGCCGCATCTTCTAGGCCTTCTTTGGGATCCTTATCGCTAGGCAACCTCATCACGAACGCGCCGCTCTAACTTCCCTCTCCCTCAGGGAGAGGGGCCGGGGGTGAGGGTGGGACGGCCAGGGTGTGGCTCAAACAGACTCGGCAGCCAGCTCTGGCAAGGGAACTTTGGTGCCGCCCAAGCCGCAGTAGCCGCGCGGATTCTTGGCCAGGTATTGCTGGTGGTAGTCTTCGGCGTAGTAGAACTCTGGGGCGTCCAGGATCTCAGTGGTGATCTGGCCGTAGCCGTGGGCGCTCAGGGCTTGCTGGTAGAGATCGCGGGTTTTTTCTGCCAGCTCCTGCTGGGCCTGGGAATAGACGTAGATGCCGGAGCGATACTGGGTGCCCACATCATTGCCCTGCCGCATCCCTTGGGTGGGATCGTGGTTTTCCCAAAACACCTTCAAAAGCTGCAGGTAGCTGATTTGAGCCGGATCGTAAACCACCCGCACCACCTCGTTGTGACCGGTCAAGCCGGTGCAAACCTCCTCATAGGTTGGGTTGGGAGTATACCCGCCGGCGTAGCCCACCGCAGTAGTGAACACTCCCGGCAACTGCCAAAACTTGCGCTCGGCTCCCCAGAAGCAGCCCATGCCGAACAGGGCCAGCTCCATGCCCTCCGGAAAGGGGGGCTTTAGCGGCGTGCCCTTGACGTAGTGCCGGTTGACGATCGCCATTGGCTCGGAGCGGCCCGGCAAAGCCTCCTCCGGGGTGGGCAGGGTCAGTTTCTTGCCCAATTTGCCAAAACCAAAGAGCGCCATCGCGATAGCCCGATACATTCGTTAACACTTATCAGCCTAACGCAGGTGGCCGCTGTTGTCTTGAAATTAAGGATTGGCAAGCGAGCAGCCTGGGGATTTCAGATTGCCAGCTCCACAACCACAGGGGCATGGTCGCTGGGCTTTTGTGCCCGCCGCGGTTCGACGTCGATCCAGCAGGCAGTAGCTTTGTCCTGGAGCAGAGGGGAAAGGTAGAAGTGATCGATGCGCCAGCCGCGGTTCTTCTGGAACCCACCCCCGCGGTAGTCCCACCAGCTAAAATGTCCGGGATCCGGGGTGAATTTGCGAAAGGCATCCTCAAACCCCAAAGCCAGGATCTCCCGCAGGGCCTGCCGCTCCGGCTCCGAGGCCATGATTTCCCCGGCTTTGCGGGGATCGTAAATATCCCGGTCTTCGGGGGCGATGTTGAAGTCGCCGCAGAGGAGGATGGGCTGCCCCTGGCCCAGGGCGATGTTGAGGTAATCCTTCAGGCGGGCCAACCAGTGCAATTTGTAAGCGTACTTGTCGGATCCCACCGCCTCGCCATTGGGCACGTAGAGGTTGAGAATGCGGATGCCGCGGTAGAGGCCGCCGATCAGCCGCTTTTGCTCGTCCAGCTCCGCCGCTGCCGGCAGCAGGGCCCCAAAGCCACGCTCTACTTTTTCCGGCACCTCCCGGCTGATCAGGGCAACGCCGTTGTAGGCTTTCTGCCCGTACACTTCTACGTAAAAGCCTCGCTCCTCAAAGGGCGCGCGGGGAAAGTCCGCATCCACCACCTTGGTCTCCTGCAAGCAGAGCACATCCAGGGATCCCTGCTTGTCCAGCCAAGCCAAAACCTGGGGCAGCCGGGTGCGAATGGAGTTGACGTTCCAGGTGGCCACTTGCATGGCAGCAGGTTTCCAAGACGACGCTCAGGCCACTATTTTGGCCAAACCCAGCGGACGGATCCCCTGTGGCGAGACCGCGATCCGGTAGGGCAGCACCTCAACCCCAGCCTGCAGCGCCTGGCGAAACAGATGGGCATAGCGGGGATCCCGTTCTTCGCCGGGGGCAAACTCGGTGCAATCGGCGCGGTTGATCCAATACAGCAGCAGAGCCCGCTGCCCTTGCCGGCGGATCTCGATGAGATCTTCCAGGTGCTTTTGGCCGCGAGTCGTCACCGTATCGGGAAACAGGGCGCGGGATCCCACGGCCCAAGTGGTATTTTTAACCTCTAGGTAGGCCAAGCCAGAGTCTCCCATCAGCAGGAAGTCGATTTTGCTCCTGCCGCAAGTCACTTCCCGTTGCCAGCGGGAGAACTCCGCCAATTGGGGAAACCACCCTCGTGCCAGCCCCCATTCCACCAGGCGATTGGGCAGGCCGGTGTTGATCCCCACCCACACCCCTTCCACCTGGATCATCTCCCAGGTGTAGGCCAATTTGCGCTTGGGATCGGGGTGATAGGAGAGGTACACAGGCGCTCCCACCTGGCAAACCCCCGTCATCGGCCCGGTGTTGGGGCAGTGAGCGGTTACCGGTTGCCCATTTTCCAGCTCCACCTCGGCAAAGAAGCGCCGGTAGCGGCTGCGCAACACCCCCCTGCGCAAGGGGGTGGAAAAACAGTAAGGGGGCGGCCCCTCTTGGGCGGGCATCTGCAAGCGTCCTCCGGTGAGTATTTTTCTTTAGGATTTTGGAAGTCTTCCGGGTGGAGGGAGCTTCCTGCGCTAGGGTAAATGACGTATCTCTCCAGCCAGGGCCTTTTTTGCCGACGCCTTGTTCCTATAGCTTTTAATACTTTTTTTCTATCCCTTTGCCAAAACTTGGAGAAGAAAGCCCGAATGTTGCGTCTTGATCCTGAGCCCGGCTTTCAGCCCCCGGATCCCTTCCAGGACGACCGTGGGCGCGTGGCCATCTTTATCGACGGATCCAACCTCTTCTATGCCGCCCTACAGATGGGCATTGAGATCGACTACACCCGCCTGCTGAAGACGCTGACCGGCCGTTCTCCCCTCCTGCGCTCCTTTTTCTACACCGGCGTCGATCGCAACAACGAAAAGCAGCAGGGGTTTTTGCTCTGGATGCGCCGCAACGGCTACCGTGTGGTTACCAAAGAGCTGACCCAACTGCCCGATGGCTCCAAGCGGGCCAATCTAGATGTGGAAATCGCTGTGGACATGTTGTCGCTGGTGCGCTGGTACGAGACGGCGGTGCTGGTAAGCGGCGACGGGGACTTGGCCTATGCTGTCAATGCCGTCAGCTACCAGGGAGCACGGGTAGAGGTGGTTAGCCTGCGCTCTATGACCAGCGATCAGCTCATCAACTTGGCGGATCGCTACATCGACCTGGAGTCCATCAAGGATCAAATTAAGAAGACCAACCGCCCCTCCTACCTGTACCGACCGAGCTTCACCACCGATGAGGAGGACGAGGGGTAAATTGCCCCCAGCTGGGGGCAGGGCGACGAGGCCGTTACTGCAACCTCAAATTTGAAGGGATCCCTTGCAGCAGGTAAACGGGGTTGAGCGGGGAAAAGCGGGTGCCCTCGGCCAAGGCCGTGGAACGGGAGATCTGGATGTGTTCCACCCGCACCTGCCAGCCCCGCGAGCGCAGCCATTGCAGAGCTTCGCTGCAGGTTTCCAGGGTGGCGAAGTTAGCCACCAAGATCCCCTCAGGCCGCAGGCGGGCCGCCACCGCCGGCAGCAGATCGCGGATCCCTTTGCCGCCTCCCCCCAGCAACACCCGTTCCGGATCCGGCAGGTCGGCCAGCACCCGGGGCGCTGTCCCCGGGATCACGTGCAGGTTTTCCAGATCGAAGCGTTGGCGGTTGCGCCGGATAAGACAAATGCCTGTGGCGTTGCGCTCGATGGCATAGACCTGGAGCTGGGGGGAGAGGCGGGCGATCTCCACGGCTACGGAACCGGTGCCGGCCCCGATATCCCACACCACTCCCTGCCGCGGCAGTTGCAGCGCCCCCAGCGTGAGCAGTCGGATGGGCTGCTTGGTGATCAGGCCGGGCTGGTCGGGAAAGGTGTGGAACTGGTCGTCCGGGATCCCCACCAAAGGCCAGCGGCGGGGATCCGGTTCCGGCTCAACGCGCCGCAACACCACCAAGTTGGGGCTGGGGAAGGCAGATTTCTCCCCTTCTTGCAGGGGCAGGATCTGCTCGTGGGGGGATCCCAGTTGGCTGCACACCCAGCCCTGGTAGCGCACCGGCAGCCGCAGGTCGGCGATAAACTGGGCCACCGCCGCCGGGGTGTGCTCCGGATCGGTCAGGGCCACAATAAGAGGGGATCCCTGCCTAAGGGCGTCTTGCAACCGCTCCACCCCCCGCCCGTGCAGGCTGAGGATGGTGGCCTCCTGCCAGGGGATCTGCAGGCGGTTGAGGGCCAACTGCACTGAGCTGACTTGGGGATAAAAGGCCAGTTGCTCCGCCGGGAAGTACTGCGTTAACAGGCGCCCAATCCCAAAAAACAGCGGATCCCCGCTGGCCAACAAAACCAGGGATCCCTGCGCCAGCTCCTTTTGCAAAAGCGGGATCCAACTTTCCACTGGTCCAGTAAGCCGGATCTGGCGGGCCGGATGGTCAGCAAAGTGCTGCAGCAAGCTGGAGGGCCCGGCCAAGGTTTGCGCTTGGGAGAGGGGGGGAATCGCCCAAGAGGCCACCGAGCCATCTGCTGCTACCCCTATAACCGCAAGCTGAGGTGATCGGCCAGATGTTGTCGTAGCCATCTAGCGTTCGACAGGCGGGTGGTACTGGCGCATGTGGTTGAGAAAATCCAGGCGCAACTCCGCCACTTCCCGCTGCATCTCCCGCATTTCCCGAATAAAGCCCAGATGAGCCTCGATCAGGCGGCCATCCCGCTCCCGGAATTGCTCCATCATCAGGGCTTGCGCCTCCCTCAGCTCGGCAAAGCCGGCCTGCATATCGCGGCGGGATTCCTGGATGGCCCTCTCCAGCTCATCTCCCCGCTCTTCGTTCTGGCGAATCCGCTCCTGGTTGTGCTGAATCAGCGTCCGGATCTCCTGGATTTCGGTCTGGAGCTGGGCTTCGATGGCCTGCCGCTCGGCTCGCATTGCGGCCATCTGGACCTCAAAGCGCTCGGCAGCCCGCTGCTGCTCAGTTCGGATCTCGGCGATCTCGGCGGAGAAACGCTCGGCGGCCCGCTGCTGCTCGGCCCGGATCTCGGCAATTTGGGCGGCAAAGGCCTGCCGCATCTCCGTCATCTGAGCCTCAAAGCGCTCGGCAGCCCGCTGCTGCTCAGTTCGGATCTCGGCGATCTCGGC